>JANOTW010000251.1:0-5587 GCA_031416575.1 Ferruginibacter sp. | reverse complement strand
GCTGCGGCCAAAAAAATCTTCTTTAAAATTAATGGAGCCATCTTCATTTTTGGGAGCTGTACCATCCAGTGGCAGGCAGGTTACCTTAAACATTTCTCCCGCACCTTCCGCATCGCTGGCGGTAATGATGGGCGTATGCAGGTACACGAATCCCTTATCATTAAAAAATTTATGAACCGCATAAGCCAGCGAATGACGTACCCTGAAAACAGAACCAAACGTATTGGTTTTGAAACGCAGGTGAGCAATCTCCCTTAAAAATTCGAGACTGTGTTTTTTTGGTTGCAATGGAAATTTTTCCGCATCACTATCGCCTAATATTTCAATTGAGGTTGCCTTTAATTCTACTTTTTGCCCTTTACCTAAAGAAGGGATCACTTCGCCGGCAGCTTTTATACATGCACCCGTGGTAATCCGTTTCAGGGTTTTCTCATCAAACAGGCCGAGGCTTGCTACTATCTGTAAATTAGTATTGGTGCTACCATCGTTCAATGCTATAAACTGGTTGTTGCGAAAGGTGCGTACCCAACCCATTACGGTAGTCAGTTGATATTTGGCGTTATCATCGGCCAGTAATTCTTTTATCCTCACTCTTTTGTTAAACATAATCCTGATTTTTTAGGAGTGCAAAGATAGCCAGCAATGTCTGATGTCTGATTTTTTATACCCGCCCGGCTGAACACCGCTCGAAAGGGCCTGATTTTTTTTAGGGGATGAATCAGTATTGAAATCATGGCAGCAACTGCACCAAATGAAAAGTTAAACGGAAATGTAGAAGACTGCCACGGAAAAGTGCAAAACACAATTAAAGATCCCCAATGGTATTAAGTACAAGAGGGCGACGCAACGATGTTAAGCAAGGAAATATAGTTTGGACAAAAAACTGTATTGCGAAATCCCGGCCTGTGCCGAACCTTCGGCATTTTAATCGGGAATGCCCATGGCTGCTTCTTCGTTCGGACAACAAAATCGTGATTCACTTTTTTAACCCTTGCGCAGTAAAATTTGATTGTACCTGATGGGATTTCTATTGATACAGCCACTAAATACTCTTTCTTAAATCAGACATCCAACATCAAAAAATCAGACATCTCATCTACCTTTGCGCAATGAAAATAGCCTTCTTCTCTACCAAATCTTATGACCGGGATTTTTTTGACCGGTACGTTACCACTCATGAAATCATTTATTTTGATGCCCAGCTAAATCAACAAACAGTTAACCTGGCAGCAGGCTGTACCGCCGTTTGTGTTTTTGTAAATGATAAGCTAAGCGCCCATGTTATCAGCGAATTAAAAAAGGCGGGAGTGCAACTGATCGCTTTGAGATGCGCCGGTTTTAATAATGTAGATCTTGCCGCAGCAAAAGAAAATGGCATTTCGGTAGTAAGGGTGCCGGCTTATTCCCCTTATGCCGTAGCAGAACATGCAGTGGCGCTGATATTAACATTGAATCGTAAAACACATAAAGCGTATAACCGGGTAAGGGAAGGAAACTTTTCACTGGAAAGGTTAACGGGTTTTGATTTGCATGGTAAAACGGTGGGTGTAACCGGTACAGGAAAAATAGGACAGGTTTTTTGCGATATCATGCTGGGCTTTGGCTGCAGGGTACTGGCATTCGACCTGGTAGCACATCAACCAACCGCTGATAAAGGAGTAGAATATTTACCATTGATAGAGATATTGCAGCAGGCGGATATCTTTTCCCTGCATTGCCCGTTAAATGAACAAACCAGGCATATCATCAATGAGCAAACCATCTCAATGATGAAAGAAGGCGTGATGTTGATCAATACCAGCCGGGGCGCTTTGATTGATACCACGGCTGCAATTGGTGGTTTAAAAAGCGGGCGTATAGGCTATTTGGGATTAGACGTGTATGAGCAGGAAGAAAAATTGTTTTTTAATGACCTTTCGGAAAATATAATTCAGGACGATGACATCATGCGCCTGCTAAGCTTTCCGAATGTATTAATTACGTCGCACCAGGGATTTTTTACAGAAGAGGCGTTAACACAAATAGCCAGGGCCACCATGGCTAATGTGGATGATTTCGCGGCGGGAAATACGCTTAAAAATGGCGTGGTGTAATGATATATGCTGCTATGGAAGCATATCTGCATGACTGGATTAAAATAACAAAACTATCAGGGAGAATACGTGAACGGATGATTCAATTAAGGCATGAATACTAAAATCGGGCTCGTGTTTTTAACCGGGCAGTAATGTAAAAACCGTTTTGTTTTACGCTGGGTTAAAAGCTAAATAGATGTAATCTGTTGAACGGATCCACTAACCAGCGGGCACTTCCGCTTAATCAGGGCTAAATGCCTGAAACAAAAAAAATGTATTTTTAATAAAAAACAGCGTAATATTGCAATGGAATATCGCTGATAAGGTCTTTTCCAATCATTCACTGCATCAGACAGGCCCATTCCATAGATACACATTCTCAATTACATTTTCAGATTTTTAAGGTTAGATTTTTTGAAAAAAATCATTTTCACTTTTTTATGTACGACATTTTACAACTGAACGATATGCTCGTTCCTGAGTTGCAGGATATTGCAGAGCAACTTGCTATTCCCAATTTTAAAAAAATAGATAAACAGGATCTCATTTACAAGATCCTCGACAATCAATCCATTATGAATGCAGAAACCAAAAACGGAGAAGAAGAAAAACCAAAGCGTAAACGTACACTAAAAGTTGCTCCGGCCAGTACCATGGAAGAAGCGGCAGCCGTGCATGAAAAGTTAAAAACGGAACCTAAGCCTGAACATAAGCATGTCAAAAGAAACGACCACACGGCAGATAAAAAACGGGCGGTAAGAAAAATTGAACCTGAAGATGATGACGACGAAGAATTACAACCCATCACCAGTGAGCAAAGTACCATTCCTAAAGCAATAGCCAATCTATTGCAGGAAGAAGATGATGTACAACAGCAACAACCGGAATTACAGCAAAATGAAAACAATCCACAAAATCAATACGCCGGCAAACAGTACCTGCAACGCCGGGATACCCAGGTTTTTAATATTGAATTTGATGGTATCATTTTAGGGGAAGGCGTGTTGGAAATGATGCCCGATGGATATGGGTTTTTAAGAAGCAGTGACTACAATTATTTATCTTCCCCGGATGATATTTATGTGTCGCCTTCTCAAATAAAATTATTTGGATTGAAAACAGGTGATACTGTTTATGGATCTGTTCGCCCGCCGAAAGAAGGTGAAAAATATTTTGCTTTACTAAAGGTGGAAACCATCAATGGAAAGAGCCCGGACGAAGTAAGGGACAGGGTTCCGTTTGATTACCTTACCCCATTGTTTCCGTTTGAAAAACTAAACCTCACAACCCAGTCAAATAATTACAGCACCAGGATCATGGACCTGTTCACGCCTATTGGTAAGGGCCAGCGTGGATTGATTGTTGCGCAGCCAAAAACGGGTAAAACCATGTTGCTGAAAGAACTGGCGAATGCGATTGCGGAAAATCACCCGGAGTGTTACCTGATGATTGTGCTGGTGGATGAAAGGCCGGAAGAAGTTACAGATATGGAGCGTAGTGTAAAAGCGGAAGTAATCGCTTCTACTTTTGATGAGCCTGCTGAAAAGCATGTAAAAGTATCCACCATCGCTTTACAAAAAGCAAAACGTTTGGTAGAGTGCGGCCATGATGTGGTGATATTGCTGGATAGTATTACCCGTTTGGCAAGAGCACATAATACGGTTGCTCCATCAAGTGGCAAGGTATTGAGTGGTGGTGTGGAGGCGAACGCAATGCAGAAACCTAAACAGTTTTTTGGCGCCGCCCGTAAGATAGAATTTGGCGGATCATTAACCATTATCGCGACAGCGCTGGTAGATACCGGAAGTAAAATGGATGAGGTGATCTTTGAAGAGTTTAAAGGTACCGGCAATATGGAATTACAATTAGACAGAAGATTATCTAACCGCCGTATTTATCCCGCTATTGATATCGTGGCTTCATCTACACGTCGCGATGACCTGTTATTGGATAAAGAAACCTTCCAGCGCATGTGGGTATTGCGTAAGCACATGGCCGACATGAACCCTGAAGAAGCATTGAATACTTTGTTGAAGAATATGAAGGGCACAAGAGATAATGCGGAGTTTCTTACTTCGATGAATGGGTAGATCAGTTGATTGGTTAATTAGTTGATTGGGCGAATAATATTTAGAGCTGCTGAATTTTTTCGGCAGCTTTTTTCTTTTGAATCTTAGTGTATGATTTTTAACAAGGAACAAAAAAGTAAGTTGATTTTTTATGGGCCAGGCTGAAGTACTACGATATGGCTTTATTGGCAAATATGATTTTGTTATTTTCTCTTTTTAGTAAAAGGAAAAAATAATCAATCCTCACTATTTGTTCGCTTCCATGCAACCATGCTTTTTTTTTGTCCAGGCTATGAAGCAATGAGCAGCATCGTTGCATCGCATGCCCCGATCTTTTATCGGGGCATCCCGATGTTACACTTGAATCGGGACTTATACTGAATACCATTGGGGAACTTTAATTGCGTTTTATTGAAGGAAACATTAGCAGCTTAAATGTCCGCCATTTATCAAAGAAATAATTTTCATTAGCGCCCATTTTTGCATTCGTGGCATTATCAAAATAGAAGGAGGAAAAACAAATTGGCGATACAAAAAATTACCATAGTACAATTCTTGGAAATGGCAGCACAATATCCTGTACTGGATGTTCGCAGCCCGGGAGAGTATGCGCATGCACATATACCCGGCGCATACAGCCTGCCATTGTTTACGGACGAAGAAAGAAAAGTTGTTGGCACTGCTTACAAACAGGAAAGCAGGGAAACAGCTATCAAGATTGGCCTGGATTATTTTGGCGTGAAAATGAGAAAGATGGTTGAAGAGGTGGAGAGAATAATTGGCAACAGGCAACAGGAAATGGGCAATAAGCAACCGGCAACCGGCAACGGGCAACAGGCAATTGAACCAATGCCAATTGCCAATTGCATATTGGTACATTGCTGGCGTGGCGGCATGCGCAGTGCGGGCGTAGCCTGGTTGTTAGACTTGTATGGTTTTAAAGTTTATACATTGGCAGGAGGTTATAAAACCTACAGGCAATGGGCAAGGTCGCAATTTGAAAAGAATTACGACCTTACGGTTTTAGGGGGATATACGGGCTCTGGAAAAACATTGGTACTTCATGAATTAAAGCGCATAGGAAAGGCTGTTATCAACCTGGAAGGATTGGCGAACCACAAAGGGTCCGCCTTTGGTGCATTGGGAGAAAAACCGCAACCATCGCAGGAAATGTTTGAGAATTTACTTGCCGGGGAGCTGGTTGCAGCCAGCCAAATGTTATTGGCTTCGGAAAGATCCGGTACATCGTCAAATAGCCGGGAGGGTGTCATTTACCTGGAGGATGAAAGTCAGCGCATCGGCCTTTTAAACATCCCGAATGAGTTATGGAATACCATGCGAAACAGCCCCGTTAGTTTTATTGATATCCCTTTTGAAGAACGCCTGGGTTATCTCACGAAAGAATATGGAAAATTCGAAAAGGAAAATCTTGTCAATGCCATC
>JANOTW010000250.1:0-2518 GCA_031416575.1 Ferruginibacter sp. | reverse complement strand
CCAGGAAATTCAACCCCATTCGGGGTTGTGCCTGATTTTGTCGTTCATTTCCCCGGGTTTCACCCGGGGCTATTCACATTTAACCCCGTTGGGGTTTTTCCGGAAAATAATATAAAGCGATGATTTTGATTTGAAGTCAGACCGGGAGTTCTGAATTTATGAATGGGTTAACAAAACGCAATTAAAGTTCCCCAATGGTATTCAGTACACGAGGGCGACGCAACGATGCCTAATTGAAATACTTTTGCCCGGACAACAAAAAAAATATGGTTGTATAGAAGGGCCCCGATACGCTTCTCTATCGGGATTATCAATGCAACGATGCTCCACATAGCTTCTTAGCCTGGACAAAAAGCATTGTTGTATAGAAGGGCGGCCCCTCACAATACTGTAGGGGCAAGTGCAACAATGTTTATTGAGAATTCTGATACCCGGACAAAAAAAAAATAAATCGCAAAACTCCCGGCCTGTGCCGAAAGTTCGGCATTATTTCGGGAAAGGCATTCACTTTAAACTTCCAAATACAAGGAGGCCTGGGCCTGTAACCCAAATGGTAATTCCCCTGCTGTCAATATTGTATTTTTTGACAGCAAGGCAACCAAAATTTTAATTTTTGCGTTACCATATATTTGACGGCAGTAAAACTCATTCTGCCTTGCCATTATTTTTTAAACCTAAATTATTTTTTATGAAACAAACAAAAACCAGTTTGCCCGGCAACGGACAACCTTTAAAACGTGCGTTTACAAATGCCGCTCTTTTTTTAGGCATTTTTATGCTGCTGCAAGGCTGCAAAAAAGAAATAAAGGATATTAACCACATCAGGCCGTTGGATATTCAGTTAATAACGGATAACCTGGTATCCCCGGTTGGCGTAGTTTCCGCAGGGGATGAAAGTAAACGGTTATTTATAATTGATCAGATTGGTAAGATATGGATCATGGATAAACATGGCAATAAATTACCAACCCCCTTCCTCGATATTACCAGCAAATTAGTTACACTCAATCCAAATTTTGATGAACGCGGTTTATTGGGGCTTGCATTTCACCCCAATTATAAGCACAATGGAAAGTTTTATGTTTATTATTCCGCCCCACGCAGGGCCGGTGGCCCTGCAACCGGTGTTTTGTGGAATAACCTGATCCGCCTCTCCGAATTTAAAGTATCGGCCGGTAATGATAACCTTGCGGATATGGGTTCGGAAAGATTTCTCCTTCAATTAGACGATCCACAGGGAAATCACAATGGCGGCACCATTGCCTTTGGCCCCAAAGACGGGTATTTGTACATTGCTATTGGAGATGGCGGCGGCGCAAATGATACAAACGTGGGGCATGTGCCTGATTGGTATTTACCCAACGCAGGAGGAAATGGCCAGGATGTGGAAGCCAATCTTTTCGGGAATATTTTACGCATCAATGTAAACACTGGCAACCCCTACGGCATTCCGACCGACAATCCGCTGGTGGGTAAACCGGGCCTTGATGAGATTTATGCTTACGGTTTACGAAATCCATACCGGTTTTCGTTCGACAGTAAAGGCAATCATGATTTAATTGCCGGCGATGTGGGGCAGTTGTTGTACGAAGAAATAGATGTAATAAGAAAGGGGGCTAATTATGGCTGGAATGTAAAGGAAGGGTTTATATGTTTTAATGCCGCCAGCAATTTAACTCCATTTCCCAATTGCCCTGGCACAGATAATTTCGGCAACCCGTTAATTGACCCGGTAATCGTGTTGAATAATTTTCGTAACCCCGCAGGTGGCAAGGCAACTGCTGTTATAGGAGGCAATATTTACCGGGGCAATGATATTGCCCATTTGAAAGGTAAATATATTTTTGGCACGTTCGCACAATCCCCCACCACCACCGATGGCGAATTATTTATTGCCGGGCCCAGCAGTTCCGGCCCATGGTTGTATAAGGAAATATCACTGGTAAGTTCACCCAACGATATAGGCTATTTATTGAAGGGCATGGGCCAGGATGAAAAAGGGGAACTATATCTCACCACATCAGCCATTGTAGGGCCCAGAGGAAATACCGGAAAAGTATTCAAGCTGGTTGAAGCAAACGATCGTCCTCATAAATAAGGCCAATAAAAACATAGGAGCAGGTTTGGTAGAAACCTGCTTCTTTTTTTATGCCGGGTAGCGAATGAATGTTGAGGTTTTCCAGTGCCGGGGCTGTAAGCAACAACTCATAAAAATTAAACTACCTGCAGGCCATATCCGTAAAAAAAATTTTTGTCCGGGCTAAGAAGCTATGTGGTATCCCGAAAAATGCCGAAAGGTCGGCACAGGTCGGGATTTCGCAATACAGTTTTTTGTCCAGGCAATATTTCCTTGCTCAACATCGTTGCATCGCCCTCTTGTACCGCATACCATTGGGGAACTTTAATTGTGTTTTGCACCAGGCGCATCACTTAAAAAATTATCGGGTGCATTTCAAACTTTCACCTCACTTCCCAAGGACGTGGCCGGTGTGACAACGACCACTGGCTGGCTTCCCCT
>JANOTW010000249.1:0-2186 GCA_031416575.1 Ferruginibacter sp. | reverse complement strand
AGCGATAAGGTAAGTGTTTGCGCCTCTCTCAATTCGGCCCAATTGCTTCCTTTACGGCTATCGCCATTATTGGCATTGAAGGTGGCGAGTTGTACAAAATAAAAGGGGAAGTCGCCCTGGTCCCATCGTTTACGCCAATCCGTTATCATCAAAGGAAATGCTTTACGGTATTGATAAGCACGTCCTGCATTGGATTCGCCCTGGTACCAGATAGCGCCTTTGATGGCGAATGGAATTAACGGATTTACCATGCCATTGAAAAGCAGGGTAGGGTAACTGTTAGGGCCCACACTTGTTGATCCGCCGGATATTGCTTCTACCTGGAACAACCATTCACCTGCCAGTGAAAGAACAGTTGAACCGATTGATAGCTTTGTATCCGCTGCATCTCCAAATATTCCTCCACCACCTCCTGTATCTTCCACCCTTACCGCGATCACATTTTTACCTTCTTTTAAAATGCCTGCAGGCACCGTGTATTTTCTTTTTACATTGCGTCCCGCAGTGTTGCCTACTTTTGTTCCGTTAACATAGCACTCATCCGCATCATCAATCATGGCAAGCTCCAGCACTGCCGCCTTACCTGCATCCGCGGCAGTTATATTCACCGTTTTTCTCAACCATACTTTTCCATCAAAATCCGCTAAAGATTGTTGCTCCCATAAACCGGGGATATTCATTTTTGGCCAACGGCTGTCATCAAAAGATAATTCTCTAAAGGAAGATAATACAGTTGATGAAGGGGGAAATGAACCCTGTATTTTTTCAATGCGTTTAGTGGTGGCAGTTATTTTTTGTTTGACCAATGAATCAATATTCAAAACCGGCACCGCAGCGATCATGGTTTTAAATTCATCACTGTTTTCAAAGGCATTGCGGCTCGTCCAGGTTTCTGAATGAGTGCCACCCCAGGAAGTATTGATGAGCCCAATTGGCACATTCAACACGCCTTGCAAATCTTTTGCAAAGTAATAACCCACTGCTGTAAAATTGCCAGCGGTTTCGGGGCTACACTGTTTCCAATCGCCACCAGTCAGGTCGTCATTTGGTTGGGTGGCCACTGTTTTGGGTACTTCAAAATGCCTGATCTGAGGATAGTTTGCCTGCCTGATTTCGGCAACGGCATTATCTGTATTTTGTAGCCGCCATTCCATATTCGACTGGCCCGAACAAACCCATACATCCCCTACAAGTATGTTACTGATGGTAATATTATTTTTCGAGGTTATGATTAATTGATAAGGGCCACCCGCCGCTTCGGCATCAAAATTAATTTTCCATTTTCCGGCTTTATCAGCGGTAACAATCCTGGTTTGTTTGTTGAAGCGAATGGTAATTTTTTCTTTACTATCCGCCCAGCCCCAAACGGGGATGGCCTGTCCTCTTTGCAAAACCATGTTATCACCAAATATTTTGGGCAGGCGTACGTTCGCTGAAACATTGAAGCCAATAAAAACAATCAATGTTGAAAGGAGTATCTTTTTCATATTTATATTTTGGAAATTTTTAGAGTTGTAAAAGTAGGAGAATGATTTAATAGCGGGGCCATAATTCATGGAATTATTTCATTTTGAAATTAACTTGAATATTTCAATTACGATTCAGTGGCAGTTTGCCCCAAGAATCGGGATTGTACTGCTTTACAACCAATTTTTTGTTGCCCGGGCTGAGGCGTTTCATGGTCTCGTCCTAAGACGAGATTGCATCGCCCTTCTGTACAACCATTCTTTTTTGTCCGGGCTATGAAGCTATGTGGGGCATCGTTGCATCGCCCTCTTGTACTGAATACCATTGGGGAACTTTAATTGTGTTATACTGGGTGGTTCATCAAGCGTAGGCAATGAACTGGCAGAAGGCCTCCCCTTTTGGAACATCCCGACCTGTGCCGATCTATCGGTATTTTTCGGGAAAGCCTGTCCCGGTTCATCGGGAGGGCCGGGGGCAATACACGGCCTTCAAATTATGATTCCCTTTATACTGCACAACGGGTAAATTAGTGAATTTTATTTTGTTCGATAACCAAATAAAATAACCCGTTTTTTAATTTAAAACGCAATTAAAGATCCCAATTGGTATGCGGTACAAGAGTACCCAAATAAACCGGGGCTGATGTTTCGCTAATTACAACGAGTATAAAATTTACAGGTCAATTATTTATAAAGGGCGAACTGTTTTCTAAAAGGAGG
>JANOTW010000248.1:0-16809 GCA_031416575.1 Ferruginibacter sp. | reverse complement strand
TTTATTTTGAAAAGCCTGGGATGTTGGCAAAAGTCGGTGAAATATTGTAAACCGCTTATGACAGGAATCATTACGATAGCTAACATTGGTATCCGTCATAGAATTATTATGGAAGGGGTTAATCCCATTTTGATAATCCCGGAACTCCTTGCTGCCCGAAGTTTTTCTTGCGTTCATTTTTATTTTTATTGACAAAATCCCGCATACGGCGGGATACCCTGATTAAACTTCATTGGCTGGTTGCTCCGTCCGGTGGGCGGGGCCGCACTTGTGTACAACCATACTTTTTTTGTTGTCCGGGCAGAAGTATTTCAATTAAGCATCGTTGCCACGCTCGGTTCAAAGGCATACCATTGGGGATCTTTCTTACGTTGTAAATTAGCGTAACATCAGCCGCGGCTTATAAGGGCACTCTTGCAAATTTGAATATATGGCAGCGCTTTCAATATGCGTTCTTAGCCCCTAAAGGGCAATGTCATTTACGAGGCGGGGCAGGAAGTTCTGAACCTAATTCAAAATGACACATAAGGCAAAAAATAAGCCCCGGTATTATGCCGGGGCTATTCTATATCTTAAACTGAAAATCCGTTTTCAAAAATAATGACTACACATCTATCCTGGCATATTTGGCATGCGTTTCAATGAACTGCCTTCTTGGTGGTACTTCATCTCCCATCAACATGCTAAATACAAGATCAGCTTCAGCGGCGCTTTGAATAGTAACTTGTTTCAGGGTCCTGGTGGCAGGGTTCATGGTAGTTTCCCACAATTGATCGGCATTCATTTCACCCAAACCTTTATAACGCTGCGTAGTTACGCTATCATCTTTTCCCTGTCCAAACCGGGCTATCAGGCCTTTTCTCTCTTCATCGGTCCATGCGTAATCCTGGTCTTTCCCTTTTTTTACAAGATAGAGTGGTGGCTGGGCAATGTAAACGTATCCCTGCTCTACCAATTCTTTCATATACCTGAAAATGAAGGTTAATATCAGGGTAGCGATATGGCTTCCATCCACATCCGCATCGGTCATGATGATCAATTTATGATACCTGAGTTTAGAAAGGTCCAATGCTTTGGGATCTTCCAGCGTACCGATTTTTACGCCCAAAGCGGTAAACATGTTCCTGATTTCCTCATTATCATATATTTTATGCTCCATCGCTTTTTCCACGTTCAATATCTTACCTCTCAAAGGGAGGATCGCCTGATAACTTCTGTCCCTTCCCTGCTTGGCTGTTCCACCGGCGGAATCCCCTTCCACCAGGTATAACTCACAACGATTAGGATCTTTGTCACTGCAATCGGCTAATTTACCCGGTAACCCGCCACCGGTTAATACACTTTTACGTTGCACCATTTCCCTTGCCCTTTTGGCCGCCGCCCTGGCCTGGGCAGCAAGGATTACTTTTTGTATGATGGTTTTGGCATCCTTTGGATTTTCTTCAAGATAGGCGTTCAGCACACGGCTCAAAGTGCTGTCAACCACTCCCATTACCTCATTATTCCCGAGCTTGGTTTTTGTTTGTCCTTCAAACTGTGGTTCAGGCACTTTTACCGAAATAATAGCGCTCAGCCCTTCCCTGAAATCATCCCCTTCAATATCAACCTTGGCTTTTTCAAACATGCCTTCCTTTTCACCATAGCTTTTAAATACCCTGGTGATAGACCTGCGAAAACCAGCCACATGGGTACCACCTTCAATCGTGTTGATATTGTTCACATAACTAAAAAGGTGTTCCTGGTAGCCCGTGTTATAGATCATCGCTACTTCTACTGTTACGTTATTCGCAGTATCATAACCATCACAATAAATTACTGTTGGTAATAAAGGGTTCCTGTTGGCATTTTTATCCAGCATTTCTACAAACTCCACAATTCCGCCTTCGCTGTAAAAAGTTTTAGTGTATGTTTTTCCATCATCATCAATTTCCCGGAGATCATGAATGATGATACTTAATTTTCTATTCAAAAAAGCAAGCTCCCTTAAACGGCCTTCCAGGATTTCCCTGTTATAAATGCCCGAGGAAAAAATGGTCAGGTCGGGCCAAAACCGGACGGTAGTACCATGGGTATCAGAAAGCCCGGTTTCCCTTACCGAATTCTTTGGAACCCCCTTTGAATATTCCTGCTCAAATGATTTCCCATCGCGGTTTACGGTTACATGCAGTTTGCTGCTGAGGGCATTAACGCAACTTACCCCTACTCCGTGTAACCCGCCGGATACTTTATAGGAGTCTTTATCAAATTTACCGCCCGCATGTAAAACGGTCATAACCACTTCCAGGGCGCTGCGGTTTTCTTTCGTGTGCAATCCGGTAGGAATTCCCCGTCCGTCATCGGCTACTGTAATGGAATTATCTTCATTGATGGTAACCAGGATATTTTTGCAATATCCTGCCAGGGCTTCATCAATGGAGTTATCTACTACTTCGTAAACAAGGTGGTGCAATCCCTTAACGCCAATATCGCCAATATACATTGCCGGGCGTTTGCGAACTGCTTCTAAACCTTCTAAAACCTGGATACTGTCGGCGCCATAGCCGTTAATGTCGGGGAGTACTGCTTCTTCAATTTCTGTGCTCATATTTGTGGGCAAATTCTCTTTAAAATTATCAAAATCTAAATTCGTGCAAAGATAAGGAAAATCAAGGGTTTAAGGTTACTAATAGAACCTTATTTGAGGATAAGTTTTCACAAAGATTTCCACAGGAATTACCTGCTATTGTAGAAAAAAAAGAGAGTTGTCAGGTGGAGTAATATTCCCTGGTATGCGGCGAATTAAAAACAAATTTCTTAAAAAGTATGCATTTTCTTAATCCCGAAGGGATGTAATTATTATAGAAATAGATCATTCCTGATTTTCTTTAAGGGGTGATATTTTACCCCGCCGCGGCGGGGTATAAAGCCTTTGTGTACGTTCTGTTTCTATATTCATGTCAGCCTTTCAGGCTTTAAGATTTTAATGCGGCTGCCCTGTTCACTGGTATCAGCATGAAATTTTATTCATCCTTTTCATGTATATTTGCATCGAAGTTCATCAATGATTCAACCAATTAACATACTACAAATTGCCCACAAGCAGCCGCTCATGCACGATGAGCTGGATGTTTTGCAGGATATTGACCGTTCAGTTCCCGGTTCAGTTCATTATTCCATTAAGCGCTATAAAAAGCATTCGCAATGGAGTATGGAAGATACCGGCATGCTGGTTTACCATTATGAAAAAAATAATGAGAAAGCCAATTACCTTGAACTGAAATTTTGCGTAACGGGTAATGTATATTGCCGTCAAAAGCAAACGGAGTGCGATTTTTGTAAATTCAATGCTTCCAAAACCTGTGTGGAAAAAGTGGAGAGTGTAGATGTGCTGAGTTTTACTTTTAAGCCTTCTTACCTTACACAATTTGTAAAAGGAAAGAAACAGCTTAATATTTCCGATGAAGTATTATCCTTTACGCATGTTTCTTCATTTTCAAAGTTATTGCCCCTTTGTGGTAAAACAAGAAAGGCAATAGAAGCCTTGCTGAACCACACCTATACTGATACACTGGAAAATATTTTTGTAAATGCACAAACCCAGATCCTGCTGCTATACAGTATGGATTGTATGCTGGGTGATAAAGAAGAAGTGTTTACCTGTAAGTTTTTGGCCAATGCGGAAGATCGGGAAAAGATTACAAAAGCAAGGGAAGTATTATTGCAACACATTGGCGAGCCTTTGACCATTAAAGAGCTTAGCCGGAAAGTGGCTATCAATGAATGCTATTTAAAAAAGGGCTTCAAGGAATTATTTGGAACCACCATTTTTGATTTTTACCAAAGCCAGCGTATGGAACACGCTAAATACCTGTTATACGAAAAGGGCCTTAGTGTAACTGAGGTATCCCTATTGCTAGGTTACTCTTCCATATCCCATTTTAGTACCGCTTTTAAAAAGCACACCGGCATAAAGCCTTGTGAACTATTATTAAGATAAATTTCTTTTTTCTTTTTGCATACACCGGTTCCCCGATTTTCTTTTTTAGCAAATCAATAAAACATTTGTTTCTTCCTAAGCAACATAAGGCGCTTAACTTTATGCCATTGCCCTTTTGTTTTTTTACAGTAAAGTGTTTATCATTTCAGAACTCCTTGCCTGACTCAGTTTTTACTTGCGTGCTTTTTTTTTATTATTGCCCAAACAATTGTACCCTGAATAATCTTCATAGGCAGGCTCTCCGGTCCTTATCGGGATCACACTTTTATACAACCATTCTTTTTTTGTTGTCCGGGCTGAAGAATTTCATGGCATTCCCGATAAAAATCGGGATTTCTCAATTCAGTTTTTTTGTCCAGGCTAAATTTCCCTGGTCAACATCGTTGCATCGCCCTCTTGTACTTAATACCAATGGGGAACTTTAATTGCGTTATGATGAGCGATTCTTTGCCATAGTTGTTGAACTGGCAGAAGGCCTCCCCTTCAGGGGCCGGGGGCAAAACAGGGTCTTCAAATTATACTTTGTTCAAGGAGTTCTGCATTTACAAAATTATATGTCTTGCTATGTTCTTCAAAAAATATTGGACATAAATAAGACCTGCTGAATATTCAGCAGGCCTTATTGTTTTTGCCTGAACCAGATTCTAAGGCCTTTGAATTTTTCCAATCTTATTGGTAATTCTTAAAGACACGGTGATGGTTTTAAAATGGAACCTGACTTGATTTTAATTGGGGGTTGTTTCTATTGGATTTCAGATTTTAAAACGGGACAAAAGAATATAATAATTAATTTAATTCAACTTAAAGTGACGGGAGCAGGAATACCCCCGTCTTTACCCTAATAAAACCCTAAACCAGCAAAGATGTACGTCACTTAATCATTTACACTTCGCAAATATTTTCAGGATGTTCTGAATTTAACTGATGAAATACTAAAAAAATATATAAAAAACCAGGCTATTTGAGTAAATAGAGTTTGTATGGCTACAATAAAATTCAGGAAAATAACCTCCTGAACCATATTAGATTAAAAGGTATAGGCGTTTAGACATCCCAAATCTATTCTTGGTTGTTTAAAAAGCCTATAATTTGCGACAAAAGTTCTTTGCTTCAATATTCAAAATGGCCTCTGTGCTGAAGCTATAAAGCAATGAGAATGTCCATAAATACTTTTTAGAAAGCAAAACTAAAGGGACAGCTAAACGCCTATACCAATAGATTAAAAGATAAGTTTACTATTAGGTGCAAGCTTCTTTGCTATTAAAAGCATAATAGGGAACCCAATATTATGCCAAAGGAGGATAATGTGGAAAACTAAGAAAATAAAACAGTACGAAGACTTAATAGCTGATTTCGATGTTCTGAAAACGGCCTATTTTACTACCTTTGCACACATTTTATATTACAGACAGCAAGATTATATGAGCGCCAAATACAAAGAATATCAGCAACTGAATTTATCGGCAATCGGTAATGAAATTTTGGAGAAATGGAAAAAAATCAATGCTTTTGAAAAAAGCGTAATCCTAAGGGAAGGCCAGCCCCCCTTTGTATTTTACGAAGGGCCTCCCAGCGCCAATGGCATGCCTGGTATTCATCACGTAATTTCCAGGACTTTAAAGGATTTGGTTTGTCGCTATAAAACCATGCAAGGCTTTCAGGTAAAACGGAAAGGTGGTTGGGATACGCATGGCTTACCGGTGGAATTAGGGGTTGAAAAATTATTGGGCATCACCAAAGAAGATATAGGTAAAAAAATATCCGTAGAAGAATATAATGCCACCTGCCGAAAAGAAGTATTGAAGTTTAAAGACAAATGGGATGATATTACTAATAAAATGGGCTATTGGGTTGATTTAAACAACCCCTATGTAACATTTGAAAATAATTATGTAGAAACTCTTTGGTGGATCCTTAGCGAATTATATAAAAAAGGATATTTGTATGAAAGTGTAAGTATTCAACCTTATTCCCCGGCTGCCGGAACAGGGCTTAGTTCACATGAATTAAATCAGCCTGGTACTTATAAGGATGTAAAGGATACCAGTGTAGTGGCGATGTTCCGCCTCCCCAACCCCTCCGAAGGCGGGGCTTCCGAACACCCAGGCATTTCTAAAATCTTTGCTGCAATAGCGGGGCCTTCTTCAATCCCACCACTAACCAACGCGGATGGGGGAACTTTTCTATTGGCTTGGACCACTACACCCTGGACGCTGCCATCCAACCTTGGTTTAACGGTTGGTCCTAATATTGAATACATCCTCGTAAAAACCTTTAATCCTTACACACATTTACCTGTCAATGTGATATTGGCTAAAAGTTTAGTTTCAAAATACTTTAAACCTGAATCGGAAAATGGAGATTTTAATGCTTATAAAGAAGGCGATAAGGTTTTGCCCTGGAAAATACTTACAGGGTTTTTAGGCAAAGAACTGGAAGGCCTCACTTATGAACAACTTCTTCCCAGTGAATCAAATACTATTGAAAAAATCCGGGAAATAACCCCTGGTGCAGGGCCATTCAAAATAATTGTTGGTGATTTTGTTACCACCGAAGATGGTACAGGTATAGTGCATACCGCCCCGGCTTTTGGTGCCGATGATTATAAAGTAGGGAAAAAATTTAACCTGGGCATTTTAACACTGGTTGACAAACAGGGGAAATTTGTTGAGGGAACGGGTGAATTCAGTGGCCGGTATGTAAAAAATTATAAGGATGAAAAAGACTATATAGACGTAAATATTGACATCAGCGTAAAACTGAAAAAAGAAAACCGGGCGTTCAAGGTTGAAAAGTACGAACACAATTACCCCCATTGCTGGCGAACCGATAAACCTATCATCTATTATCCGTTAGACGCATGGTTCATTAAAACCACTGCCGTAAAGGACAGGATGGTTGAACTGAACAAAACCATCAACTGGAAACCGGCGGCTACCGGTACTGGCCGCTTTGGCAACTGGCTGGAGAATATGGTAGATTGGAACCTCAGCCGAAGCCGGTTTTGGGGTACCCCTTTGCCAATATGGAAAAGTGTTGATGGAGAGGGCAAATTTATTGACATAAAAGAAGGAGGGGAGCAGATATGTATTAGCTCTATTATGGAATTGAAGAATGAAATAAAGAAAGCGGGTGAGTTATTAGGCGGCGATACCAATAAGCACTATTTACATGAAGGCATTTTGGATCTGCACAAACCCTATGTAGATGATATCATATTAATCAGTACGCAGGGGTTGCCAATGAAAAGGGTACCCGACCTGGTTGACGTATGGTTTGATAGTGGGGCCATGCCCTATGCCCAATGGGGATTGCCAGATACAAGCTCCAACAAATTTGGCCCGTTAAGCACAGAAAATTTCTGGCAATATCATGCCGCTTCACCCACATCGCCCCTTAATGGCAAGGGTGCAAACGGAGCATTTCCTGCCGATTTTATCGCCGAAGGAGTTGACCAAACCAGGGGCTGGTTCTATACTTTGCATGTTTTAGGTGTATTATTGTTTGATAGCATTGCCTACAAAACCGTTGTAAGCAATGGCCTGGTATTGGATAAGAACGGCAATAAAATGAGCAAGCGTACTGGCAATGTAATAGATCCTTTTGAAACCATTAATACTTTTGGAGCGGATGCCACCCGTTGGTACCTGATTACCAATGCATCGCCCTGGGATAGCTTAAAATTTGATAACGAAGGAATTAAAGAAGTACAGCGAAAATTTTTTGGTACACTATATAATACCTATCAGTTTTTCGCACTGTATGCAAATGTTGACGGATTTGCTTTTAAGGAAACTTACATCCCGGTAAAAGAGAGGCCCGAAATTGATCAATGGATACTATCATCGCTAAATACTTTAATAAAATATGTACGGCAAAACCTGGATGAATACGAACCAACACAGGCAGGCCGTGCTATTGAAGATTTTGTAGATGCTCATTTAAGTAACTGGTATGTACGGTTATGCCGTCGTCGTTTTTGGAAAGGTGAATATGAGCAGGATAAAATTTCAGCTTACCAAACCTTATACGAATGCCTCGAATCGCTAACCAGGCTTATGGCTCCCATCGCACCATTCTTTGCTGATTGGCTATTTCTTAATTTAAACAATGTTACCGGCCGTTTTGCCCATGAGTCTGTACATCATACTGATTTTCCAATCATAAATGAGGCGGTAATAGATGTGGATCTTGAAAAAAGAATGCAATTGGCACAGGATGTATCTTCTTTAATATTATCCTTACGTAAAAAAGTAAACATCAAGGTTCGCCAGCCGCTCCGGAAGGTATTTATTCCTGCTATAGATGCTGAAATGGCTTTCAGGATAAAAAGGGTGGAGGGCATTATTAAAGCCGAAACCAATATTAAGGAAATCGACGTTTTAGGCGCCGAAAATGATTTCATACAAAAAAAAGCGAAGGCCAATTTTAAAACCCTGGGCAAAAAACTGGGGCCAAAAATGAAATGGGCTGCGGACGAGATCAGTAAATTTAGTAATATTACCATTGGCAAAGTGTTGGAAGGTGAATATGTATTAAATCCTGATTACATATTAAAAAACGAAGTACCGATCATCATCAATAGCGAAGACCTGGAAGTTTCCACTGATGAAATCACTGGATATGAAGTAGCAAATAAAGGTTCATTAACTGTTGCTTTAGATATAACAATTACAGATAATTTGAAAAAGGAAGGGGATGCAAGGGAATTCGTCAATAAGATTCAGAATATTCGTAAAGACAGTGGATTTGAATTAACTGACAGAATAAATGTGTCAGTATTGGAAAATGCCGGCATACAACTTTCTTTAGTTCAATATAAAGATTATATTTGCGCCGAAATTCTGGCAGATTCGCTTGCTTTTTACCCCGTTTTGAACGAGGGCACCGAGATTGAGGTGAATAATGCCATATTAAAAGTACACGTACTTAAAAAAGCAAAGTAGTATGGCAACAAAAAAGCATGTTTCGTCAAAGGCAGTAAAAGTAACAATTAAACCTGTTGCGAAAAAAATAGCTAAATCCGTCCAACCAGTTCCTAAAAAAGTTGTTAAGGTTGCGCCAGCAAAAAAAACAGCTCCAGAAAAGACGGTTGTTAAGCCTGTCGGAAAAAAGACAGTAAAACCTGACACAAAAAAGGCAGTTGCCAAACCTGCACACCAAAAAGAGGTTTTTAAACCTGTGGCAAAAAAAATATCGAAGCCTGTTCCTAAATCTGTTAAACCTTTAGCAAAAGCAACTCCCAACAAAGTTATTCAAGTTAAAAAGGAAGCAAACCCAATTGCAAAACAAGTAACAAAAAAATCATTAGCGATAAAAAACGTTCCTATAAAAGCTGTTAACCCTATTTCAAAAATCATGTCAAAAAAAGAAGAAGTTAAAATCCCGGTGGTTAAAGCTGCCACTGAAAATGCAGTGCCGGTGAAGCCTGCAGCAGCAAAGGTAAAAGATATTAAAGTACCCACCCCAAAGCCCATGATAATGCCAAAAATATCCACTAAAACTGTGCGCAAATACCAGCCGGAATTTACAAAATCAGTTTTGGATAAAGCACAAAGGGACCCGGGCGCCCCTTCACAACGCTATAGCGATACTGAGTTGCAGGAGTTCAGGGAGCTAATTCAACGAAAGTTGGAAGCCGCCAAAAAGGAATTATCTTATTTGCATGGGTTAATTACACGCAAAGACGAAATGGGTGGGGATGAAGGCGACAACCGCTATATGACAATGGAAGATGGAAGCCTTAGCATGGAAAGAGAGCAATTGAGTCAAATGGCCAGCCGCCAGATCACTTTTATTGATCATCTTGAAAAAGCCGTGATGCGTATAGAAAACAAAACCTACGGTATTTGCCGTGTAACAGGCAAGTTGATTGACAAAGCCCGTTTGCGTGCCGTGCCACATGCCACACTTAGCATAGAAGCTAAGATGGGAGGTAAATAAATAACCCGCCGAAGGTTAATATTGGAAATTAATTTACAAAGAGAATGGTGATCCATTCTCTTTTTTATTTTACTAAGGTCAGGCCTTCTTGCTTTTCGCAGTTTAAAGCCCATGCTTTTTTATCTTTTTTTGTCCGGGCATCAGAACCCTGAATGAACATCGTTGCATCGCTTGCCCCGATCTTTTATCGGGGCATCCCGATGTTACACTTGAATCGGGACTTGTACTGAATACCATTGGGGAACTTTGCCCACGTCATTTGTAGAAAAGCATGGGTAATCTTACTTTGTCAACGTTTTATATTTTAATAAATGGTGGCTATTTCAATTTGAGGGTATATTTTATTTTAGCCCAGTATGCATGGAGTTACGATGGTGCAGGAAGTAACAATTTTTCTCCACTCATTTTTACGTTCTCCTAAAATCTTACATTTGCGTTCTTTCAACTATTTATGCAACTTATTCCCGTAAACGATAGTATAACCGCAAAACAATTTCTGCAGGTGGCGGTAGAATTATATAAGAATGATCCTAATTGGATCCGCCCCCTGGATAAAGATATCATTGAAGTATTTGATGTAAAAAAAAATAAAGCTTTCCGCTTTGGTGAAGTGGAACGCTGGATATTAAAAAATGATGAGGGAAAACTAATTGGCCGGATTGCAGCCTTTGTCAACAAAAAATATAAAAATAAAGGCGATGATATACCCGTTGGCGGTATCGGTTTTTTTGAATGTATCAATAGCCATGAAGCTGCCGGCCTGATGCTGGACAATGCTAAACACTGGCTGGCCCAAAAAGGAATGGAAGCAATGGATGGGCCAATCAATTTTGGTGAAAGGGACAAATGGTGGGGCCTGGTTACCAAAGGCTTTGATGAACCACTTTACTGTATGAATTACAATGCGCCCTATTATGTGGACTTGTTTGAGCAGTATGGATTTAAACCTTTTTTCCACCAGGTTTGTTTTGGCCTGCATCCAAAAGCGCCGCTCGAACAAAAGATACATGACCGGCATGCTGTATATGACAGCAACGCCGACTTCTCTTCCAAACACATAAAAAAAGATCAGCTCGAAAAGTTTGCCGACGACTTTACAACCATTTATAATAAAGCATGGGCGGGGCATGGAGGCTTAAAGCAAATGGCTAAAGAACAGGTTCTCCTGCTTTTTAAGAAGATGAAACCAGTGATGGATGAAATATTGATCTGGTTCGCTTACTACAAAAATGAGCCCATCGCCATGTTTGTAAATATCCCCGATTTAAACCAGTGGTTTAAGTATTTGAACGGAAAATTCGACTTAATTCATAAACTGAAATTTTTATGGATAAAAAAATTTAAACCCAATAAAAAGTTTAGCGGAGTTGTATTTGGAGTAGTTCCGGAATGGCAGGGAAAGGGCATTGATGCGTATGTTATTGGCGAATCGGCCAAGGTGATACAACAACCCAATGTTGCTTATACCGAATATGAAATGCAATGGATTGGAGACTTTAACCCTAAAATGATCAATGTGGCGGAAAGCCTGGGCGAAACCTTTCGTAGCCGGAACCTTACCACTTATAGGTATTTATTTGACAGGACAAAAGATTTTAAACGACACCCGATGCTGGCTTAATAACCCAAACCCATTCCCGAAAAATCGGGATGTTCCAAAAGGGAATAAGAAAGCAAATTGAATGCGCAGCCATATATTTTAATGAAAAAGAGCGCTCAAATAAGCAGAAGCTTATGTATAGTTCAATAAAACGCAATTAAAGTTGCCCAATGGTATGCGGTATAAGAGGGCGATGCAACGATGTTGACCAAGGAAATATTGCCTGGACAAAAAAACTGTATTGCGAAATCCCGGCTTATTTGTGAATGCCAAACAACTTTACCCTACACGGCCACCGGTTGCATTTTTTTGCGTTCCCCTATCTGCTGGCGCCACATTGCATAATACAGACCCTTTTCTTCCAGCAGTTTTTCATGCGTACCCGTTTCTACCACATCCCCTTTTTCCAATACATAAATCCTGTCTGAATGCATGATGGTACTTAAGCGGTGGGCAATCAATATACTTATCTGTTCCCGTTGAAAAGATATGTCTTTAATGGTATTGGTAATTTCTTCTTCCGTTAATGAATCAAGGGACGAAGTTGCTTCATCAAATATCAGGAGGTGAGGTTTACGCAATAAAGCCCTCGCAATGGATAACCGCTGTTTTTCGCCGCCGGATAATTTTAGGCCACCTTCACCTATCATTGTTTCCAAACCATTTTCGGCCCTTGATAAAATATTGATACAGGACGCTTTTCGTAATACGTCTATCAAGTCATCGTCCGTCGCATTCGGATTTACAAACAATAAATTTTCCTTGATGGTGCCGCTGAATAATTGTGTGTCCTGCGTTACAAAACCTATCTGGTTTCTGAGGTCATCAAAGTTTATATTGTTTTCATCAATTCCATTGTACAATATTGATCCTTCGTTGGTCCTGTACAACCCTACCAATAATTTCATCAGGGTAGTTTTGCCGCTGCCACTGGGGCCTACAAATGCAATGGTTTCACCTGTTTTTACATTGAAGCTGATGTTATTGATCGCTTTATGACTGGCGGATTGATGTTTAAAGCTGATATGCTTAAAGGCAAGCGTTTCAATATTGCCCAATTTTTTTGGGTGCAAAGGTTCAGCTTCCGGCGCCTTTTGCATCAGGTTGTGAAAGTTGATCAACGATACCTGCGCTTCCCTGTAAGTGATGATGATATTGCCAATTTCCTGCAGCGGGCCGAAAACAAAGAAGGAGAATATCTGCATGGTAGCCAATTCTTTTGGCTCCATTACATGGCCAAATACCAGCCACATCAGCATGAACAGGATCACCTGGCGAAGGGTATTTACAAAAGTACCCTGGATAAAACTGATGCTGCGGATACGCTTAACCTTGGTGAGTTCGAGCTTTAAAATTTTGAAGGTGTTTTTGTTGAGGCGGTTTACTTCCTGGCTGGTTAAGCCAAGGCTTTTTACCAGCTCGATATTTCTTAAGGATTCGGTGGTAGCGCCCGCCAGGGAAGTTGTTTGGGCTACGATATTTTTTTGTATGGTTTTTACTTTTTTGCTCAGCAGGTTGGAAATAACCGTTAATAAAAATATTCCTCCAAAATAAATAATGGGCAGGCTCCAGTGAATGGCAGTGGCATACACCGCTACGAATATGATCCCGATTATTACCGGGAAAAGAATGTTTATAAATGCGGATACGAATTTTTCGGTATCGGTCCTTACCTTGGTTAATATGCTTAAAGTTTCACCACTGCGCTGGTCTTCAAATTCCTGGTAAGGAAGTTTCATTGCATGTTGCAACCCGTCGGTAAATACTGCCGCCCCAAACTTTTGTGTAACCAGGCTTAAAAAATAATCCTGAAAAGCCTTTGCAATACGGCTTACCATGGCCACACCTACAGAGGCCCCCAACAAGGTTAAAAGAGGGCCTGCATAATTCCACCAAAATGGCTGAAAAGGTTCCCCGTTTGCATAATACCGATAACCGAGGTCTATCAGTTTACCAAATATGATGGGGTCAATTAAGGAAAAGCTGATGTTTACCGCTGCCAGCAACAGGGTAAGTGTAACAAGCCATTTGTAAGGCTTTAAATATTGTAACAAGATCTTCATTGTATGGGGATTGTAATAATATCGAAAGGTTTCGATCTGTCAAATATCGTACAAGTTTGTATAAAATGACAAGATTACAGTAGAAAGGCCTTTACAGTTCATTGCCAAAAAAAATATCTAAAAAATAATATGCGTGACCAGAATAAAAAAGTCATAATGCAATTTTATTCTCTTTTCAAATATAGCCATACTCCCACCTGATAATAATTTCTTTAAGGAACAGGACTTTCCATCTATGATGCCTGATTATTTATACTGCACAACGGATAAAAACGTGAATAAGATTTTTTTGTCAAGGCAGGGAAGCAATGGTCATTCCCGAAAAAATGCCGAAAGGTCGGCACAGGTCGGGATTTCGAAATACGGTTTTTTGTCCAGGCTATATTTCATTGCTGAACATCGTTGCATCGCTTGCCGACAGTATTTGTCGGCATCCCGATGTTACACTTGAATCGGGACTTGTACTTAATACCATTGGGAATCTTTAATTGCGTTTTAAATTAACCATTTTTACCCCTTTAATGGAGGAGGGTAACCTATTGTTTTTTTATAGAACAAAACAAAATTTAACTGTTTTGGCTATTGTGAAGTATTAACAGAAATGAAATTAAATACCTGCTTTGGAAAACAAAATAAAATGGGAGGATAATTTTAAAGTGAATGTCGTAGGTTAGTTTTGTAAATTTGCAACTTTCAGAAAAATTGATAAAAATAATTGAATGTTAGAAGAAACCCGATTGGTATCAATTGCCATGGCAACCTATAATGGAGAAAAATATTTAGCTGAGCAATTAGACAGCCTGGTCAATCAAACTTATCCTTCTATTGAAATCGTTATTACAGATGATCACTCGAAAGACAGTACCGTTTCCATTATTCAATCTTATCAAAAAAGATACACTTTCATCCGATTATTCGCAAAGGAACAAAACAGTGGTGTTACTGGTTCTTTTGAAAACAGTGTGATTGAAAGTAAAGGGGATTTTATTGCATTTTGCGACCAGGATGATATATGGGATTTGGAGAAGATCAGCATCCTGGTAAAAGAGATCAATCAGGAAGATGCAGTGTATTCCAATTCTATTTTGGTAAATAAAAAAGGGGAATTGCTCCACCGTGATTTTAAGACGATGATGAACCTTCAGTCTTATTATTCAGGAGCTCCTTTTTTGCTGGCGAATTGTGTACCCGGGCACACCATTTTAATGAAAACTGGTTTTGCCAAAAAGATATTACCTTTTCCCAGGCATATTTATTTTGATAATTGGATCAGCTTTTGTGCTGCGGCCAATAACGGTATCAGGTATATTGACAAGGGGCTGGTTAAATACCGGCAACATGAAGACAACACAATAGGGGTAGCTAAATTACGCGGTAAGAAGAAAAGGGAAACCAGCCAGCAATTATTTAATTATAAATTAAAAGAGCTGGAGGCTTTTGCCAAGGCGCCTATCAGTTCTGAAGAAACGAAACACATACTCCATGATATGATTAGGCTGTTTCACCGTGGGTGGAACCTTAAAAGAAGTATTTTTTTCTTTAGGAATATTGATACAATCCTGGTAATAAAAAACAAACCATATTACAAGAAATTATTCTTTTGTATCAAGATGTTTTTTAAACCAAATTATTAATGCCGGTAGGCAAATACATTAATGGCCATATCCATATTTTCGCAGGCGCAATTCCTTTCAATAAATGGCCGTTTCCTGGAAAAAGATTCTTTTAAATGATAACGGAATCCCTGGGCCTTTAATAATAGCAGCAGATCATCCAGTTGCTGCTCTTTGTTTATAAAACTGTGGTATTCTACAAAAATATTTTCTACGTTATTCAACAGGTGCGCACAGTCTTTCAAAACAGTATATTCAGCTCCCTCAATATCCAGTTTCAGCATATCCACTTTCTTATTGATAAAATTTGCGAGGCGAAGGGTTTCAATTTCTACTGGTTTTTGTTTTTTGAAAACATTGGTTACACTTCCACCCATGCCATGATCCGAATAAAATTTAAGTGTTGTTTCCGATTCCCATACAGCTTTTTTATATGCTTTTACATTGGAGAGCGAATACGTCTCTATATTTTTCTTCAATATATCATAAATAGCCGCCTCAGGTTCAAAAGCAATGATCTCTGCACCAGGGTATTGCCTGGCAAAATAAAAAACACTTAAACCCATGTTAGCGCCGCAGTCAATAATATATGGTTTGGCTGAACTGGAAGCAAACTCATACATTTTATTATGAACAATTTCCTGCCAGGTATCATAAAAACAGCGTGCATCATGAAATGTAAAATTGCGGCCATCAACTTTTATAGTTCCCTTTACGCCATACTTTTCTTTTAACAGATCTGCAATGGGAGTTTGTTCAAAAGCTTTTTCAACCTTTGATTTTTTAGAAAATAATTTAAACATATTATGAGGTACATTAATACTAAAACAAATTCGCTTGTCACAAGCCATTCAGCTATGAAAAATCAAAATTACCTAATTTATATGAGTTAGGGGAGCAACAGGCAATCTTAGCTATCTTGCCCAACCTTCCCTGTCAAGGCTCCTGTATTGAATGGCTTCCGCTAAATGTTCAGCTTTTATATCCAAACTGCCTGCCAGATCAGCAATGGTGCGGCTTACTTTTAATATCCGGTCATAGGCTCTTGCGGAGAGGTTGAGTTTTTCCATGGCAATTTTTAACAGGTGCTGGCTGGCTGTATTGATCACGCAGATCTCTTTCAACATTTTACTGCTTATTTGCGCATTGCAATAAACGCCTTCGTTATCCTTATATCGTTCTTCCTGTATTTCACGGGCTTTAATAACCCTTTTCCTTATGCTGTCACTTTTTTCAAATTGTCGTGTAGAGGACAGTTCGCTGAATGCAACCGGGGTTACTTCTACATGCAGGTCAATTCTATCCAGCAATGGCCCGGAGATTTTATTGAGGTATTTCTGAACGGCTCCCGGCGGGCAGGTGCATTCCCTTTCCGGATGATTGAAATATCCGCAAGGGCAGGGGTTCATGGAAGCGATCAACATAAAACTTGCGGGAAATTCCAATGCGATTTTTGCCCTGGAGATGGTCACCTTTCTTTCTTCCATTGGCTGCCGCATTACTTCCAGTACGGTACGTTTAAACTCCGGCAATTCATCAAGGAATAATACGCCGTTATGTGCCAAAGAAATTTCACCTGGTTGCGGATTGCCTCCGCCACCTACCAGCGCTACA
>JANOTW010000247.1:0-15217 GCA_031416575.1 Ferruginibacter sp. | reverse complement strand
GCTTCGCATTTTTTGAATACCGGCAAGCCGGTACCGAACCAAAAGAGGCGGCTTATGCAGTTACTGATTTTAACTCGTACCAAAATTCAAACATCAAAATGATACTGGTACCACCTTTGCGAATAAAACACCTAATCCTATAAAAAGATTATGAAGGGTGCATTCAAATTTGAATCGCAACTGGATAGCAAAAAATCTTTTATTCACTTTTTGTAATCTGGTATTTACCAAAGTGCTAACCTCGGTGTTTATATAATTATCGCTCCATTCCTGAGGGGTTGCCAACCTTTGCAAAGGGCCTATAAATAATTAGAGTCTATGGAAGGTTGGCAACCCGGAAAGACGATTTGGGATGCACCCCGCTATTATCCTGCATGTTTTTGTTTTTAATTTGTGTTAAAATAAAAAAGGCATTCAGGATTTGCTTATCAAAAAGTTCCGTAATTATTAATTTTTCTAATTATTTTTTTCCGTTGATGTGTTCATATAATTCATGCACATCCTCCAACTTAAATAGTTGCGTACCAGGGTTCATAGTAGCTGCAGACCCACAGGCTACACCAAAGTTTATTACTTGTTGCAGGGGCTGTTTTTGTTGCAGCATGTAGGTGATACCGGCCACCATGCTATCACCTGCGCCTACGGTGCTTTTCTTTTTTACCGGTGGCGCCGCAGCAAAATATTTTTTCTCGCTGGTAACCAACCAGGCGCCGGCAGCACCCATTGATACGGCAACGAGTACCGCAAAACCATCTCTTATGGCCTGTTGTGCAGCATCCGGCACTTCATTGTTTTCCAGCCTTGTTATACTCAGCATTTTACATAGTTCGCCAATATTGGGTTTTATTAAAAAAGCGTACTTTCCTTTTAATGCCTGTAACGCCGCACCGGAAGTATCAACAATACACTTTGCACCAACAGCGTTCGCTGTTTTTACGATGAGGCCATAAAAATAATCAGGTAAGCCGGGAGGTAAACTACCACTCGCCACTACGTATTCAGGACTAAAAGAAAGGATGTCTTCAATCAGGTCTTTTACAACCTGCTCCTCCATTGGCCTGCCCGGAAAAGTAAACCTGAACTGGTTATTGGTTTCAGACTCCAGCACCACCCAGTTTTCCCTTGTTTCTACTGAAGAATTGATTGAGTGAAACCGGATGCCTTCATCCGTTAGCAGGCTTTTTAGCATTTCGCCATTATAGCCGCCAGCAGGAAAAAGCGCTACGGATAATACCTTTAATTTTTTTAAAGCCTTGCTTACATTGATACCCCCGCCACCAGGTTCATTTAAAACATCCGTGCATCTTTGCTTTGTTTCGGGTTGTATCAAACCGGTGGTCGTGCTTTTATCAATTGCAGGATTTAGTGTTACGGTTACAATGTTTCTATTATTCATTTCAATATAAAATTATTTGTTATTGAATTTTTGTGGCCGTAATTTTTCCTTACAGGTTTGCGCTACCAAAGTTCGCCAACTTCCGTTCGATAAATTTATTTAAAAATAATATCCCCGGATATTTCGCAACTTTATGGGTACAATTACTTCAAGAGATTTCCTGACCCGGTTCCACCCAGGGCCTACCATATATACACATCTATAAAATCGCACTCTTCAACAGCAGATAAAACCGGAAATAAAGAAACCTGTTTTTTTTAGCATTGATTCATTTTAAAACGAGCCAATTTGGAGGAAATCGGTAAGAAACCCGGGATTATGCGGGCTCTTTTTGTAAACCGGGCATGTAGTAAAAAGGCGGCACTGAAACAGTGCCGCCTTTTTGTAAAGAATATTTTTCGGAAATTAATCCTGCTTCACAAGTTTGATCTGTCTTAACTCAATCCCCTGTCTTATTTCAGCGACGTAAACTCCCGCCTTCAGGGTGTTACCTATCCTGAGTATTTGTGTTCCCGAAAGATTATTTGCTACTTCCACTATCCTGCCGGTTGCATCCAACAATCTTACAGTTATCTTTTCAAACATGTTGCCGGGTTGAATGTAAAGTGTAAAATGATTCCGGCTTGGGTTGGAGAAAGCCTGCACATCCAGGCTACCTTTCTGACTGGCTTCATTCAATGCTATTGCATTTCCACTTTTTGCAGATGACCTGTCATGGGGCACACTAACGGTGGTAGATGCAGTTCCTGTATTGCCATACTGGTCCCTGCATGTTACAGTAATTGTATAAATTCGTCCGTTGCCGTTTCCTGATCGTTCAGCCCTTAATTTAACAAGGTGATTATTTACAACTATCCAGTCAGGGGCCGTATTGCCATCACCTGGCCCATTAACCGGTTCATTGCTTGAAACACTTAATTGACAAGTGATGGGGCCCGGGCAGTTATCGCTGGAACTGTAGTTGACGGCCACATCTTTCATTTTATGATTGGGGGGCCAGAGGACATTAGGATTGGCAGTGAGATTACTGATAACAGGCCCTTCCGTATCATTAATGGTTACTGTGAATGAGCAGGTAGCAAATCCTCCCCCGTTGATGGCGCTTGCTGTAACCGTGGTGGTTCCCAGCGGGAAAGTATGCGGAGAAGTAATTACAGTGGTTCCGGTTTTATAAGTGACTACAGGTGCAGGTGAACCGGTTACAATAGCTGCAAACGAAACAGACCGTGAACATTGTCCGGGGGTATTTGATGCAATGATGTTTAAAGGGCAAGTAATTGTTGGCCCTACAAAAGGCGCTTCAAAGAAAATTTGCGCACGGATCTCACCTCCGGGTAAAACAGTTGTATGAATATTGGAATAAAATAGCCCGGCCAGCAGGTTTGTCTCCTGGGCATTACTCAAAACATCAGACTTTGAATAGGTTCCCGATGTAACACCCGATGGAAAACCTGCATGGGCAATCGTTACGCCCGCATTTGCACCAGGAGCGGCGGGTGCGTGGAAATGCGCAGCGGTAGTATTGGCTGTCAATCCGCTGAAATTAATGGAATAAAAAATGGTATTGGTAATACTATTGTAGGCACCCACAATAGTGCCGGTCCCGGGAGAACTATTTGGAGGCGCTTCCTGTGTACCGCTGTAGGTTTTGCTGAATGAATAAACCAATGATGATACAGGGCTTAAAATAATCTGGGCCCTTAACTCACCACCCGGAAACAGGGTAGTGTGTATATTGGAATAAACTAAACCAGCCAGCAGGTTTGTTTCCTGGGCATTGGTTAATACATCGGCCTTTGAATAAGTCCCCGACGTAACACCCGTTGGAAATCCAACATGAGCAAGCGTTACACCAGCATTTACACCCGGGGCTGCCGGTGCGTGGAAATGCGCTGCAGATGTATTGGCCGTCAATCCGCTGAAGGTAATGGTGTAAAATATAGTGTTGGTTACATCATTATAAACACCAACAATAGTTCCGGTTGCCGGGGAGCCATTGGGTGGCACCTCATTTGCCCCGGAATAAGTGGCGCTGAAAGGATAAAGGCCAGCCCTCGCTGTAAATTGAAAACTGATAAAAACTAAAAACAAAACAAAGAATTTTAAGGACCTTGTCCCTGGGTAATTTTTTTTCATGATTGATAATTTTAAGTTTGAAGATTTACGGTTTCTCAAATGGAAGTGAAAAGCGCTATGAGTTTAGAAGGGAGGGGAATGGAAGCGGGCAATACTCTAATGTAACTTTTTTTTCTTACAATAAATAATACGTTTGTTGAAAAACCCTGATAATCTTGAATTTATTTTAGCTATATCATTCTAAAATTCTGTTAACCATAACAACAACGAAAAATAACTGCTGCAGGTTGCCTTGACGTATTTATTTTTTTTCCCAATGTTTTCATTTTGGTAATATATATTCAATCTGCAGGATAAATTTTTTGCATAAAACTACTCTTCCGGTTAAGGTTCATTGGATTTATTCCGAAGGTTCATAGGGCTCTTTAGGTGGGGTTCATCCCAAATTGTCGCCGGGGTTGGCAACCCTTCAGGAATGGAGCAATAATTTGGGATGCACCTCATTAGACTGCACAACGGGTAAATTAGTGAATTTTGTATTGTTCGAAAACCAAATAAAATAGCCGGCTTTTAATTTAAAACGCAATGAAAGATCCCCAATGGTATTAAGTATAAGAGGGCGATGCAACGATGATGACCATTGCTTCTCTGCCTGGACAAAAAAATTTATTCACGTTTTTATCCGTTGCGAAGTATAGAAGTATCCTTCCTGAATCTAACCGCATACAGAGGGGCATTGCGTTATTTGCCTGCACAAGGCTAAAAGACCTGATACTGTATTGCCCTCCCATTTCTATACAACCAAAAAAATGTTGTTGAATAGAAGTACGGTCCCGATTTTCGGGACAGGCTGCCAATGAAGCTAAATTGAAATATTGAAGATTGGCCCATAAAAAAATATATTCACGCAAATGACTAAGCACAATAAAATAATTTCATTAAAAAATAATCGCCTTACAACCCTGCATAATTTAGAATTAAAAATAAAATTTCGCCTGTTTTAATTATCTGCGTCGTCTTATGTGATAGTTAAACAAAATTTTATGATACGATTTTTAGGGGTTTTCCTGCTTTTTAACCTTTTTGCTACCGCTGCAATGGCACAAAATTCCACCATCAGGGGTACGGTAAACGATGCTACTGATAAAATACCTGTACCTGGAGCTACAGTGGTTATTTTTTTACAAAGGGATTCATCCCGGGCGGGAAAAACAAGTACGGTAACAGATGCAAAAGGAAGATTTGAATTAGCCAATATTGGAAATGATAGCTATCTTATCGAGATTAGTTCTGTTGGTTATGAAAAAATCAGGAAAGAAATTGTAACTACCGGGGGAATAAAAGATTTAGGGGCTATCCACTTTATAAAAAAGGGGAAAGAACTTGAGGGTGTAACAGTTGTTTCGCAGGCCCCGGCGGTAATTCAAAAAGGCGATACATCGCAATTTAGCGCCAGCCAGTTTAAAGTAAACCCCGATGCTACCACCGAAGACCTGATAAAAAAAATGCCGGGCATTACAGTAGATAAAGATGGTACGGTAACCGCACAGGGCGAGCAGGTAAAAAAAGTAACCATTGACGGAAAGGATTTTTTTGGTGATGACGCTTCAGCGGCATTGAGAAATTTACCTTCGGAGGTAGTAGATAAAATACAGGTGTTCGACAGGTTGAGCGACCAGGCCCAGCTTACGGGTTTTGATGATGGCAATTCCGTAAAGGCGTTGAATATTGTTACAAAATCGGGTATTAAAAACGGGCAGTTTGGCCGCCTCTTTGCAGGGTATGGCACCGATGACCGTTATAGCGCCGGGGGTAACATCAGCTTCTTTAAAGGAAACAGGCGTATCTCCCTGGTAGGGAATTTCAATAACATCAACCAACAGAATTTTGGCTCACAGGATCTCTTGGGCCTTACCAGCAGCAGCGGCGGCCTTGGCGGAGGCAACTTTGGCGGCGGTGGCGGCCGCGTAGGGCCTGGAGGTGGTGGCGGTGGCGGCGGCAGAGGTGGTGGTGGCGGAGCCGATAATTTTATGGTAGGCCAATCCAAAGGCATCAGCAACACCAATGCTTTTGGTATAAATTACAGCGACCAATGGGGTAAAAAATTGAATTTAAGTGGAAGTTATTTTTATAACAACAGTACAAATAATAATAAGTCGCTGGTAAATACGGAAACACTTGGTGACAGGAAACAATTTTCTGCCCAGAACTCGAATAGTAATACGGATAATAATAATCACCGGATAAACCTGAGACTGGAATATAAAATAGATTCAAACAATTCTATTTTTATTATTCCCAGTATCAACTTTCAAAATAACAACTCCAGTTCCCTATCATCCCTGCAAACCCTGAATGGTATAAAAGATTCCGTAAATAATTCATTGGCCAATTCAAGCGCCGTCAGAATCGGTTACAATATCAGGAACAATATCATGTACCGTCATTCATTTCCCAAAAAAGGCCGTTCAATATCACTCGGGATCAATACCGGGTTTACAAAAAATGATGGTGAGTCAATCATTGAAGCACAATATCGTTTTTATAATAAATTGGGTGCATTTGCCAACGATTCCACGCAAAATCAATTTACTGATAATGCAACCAATGGTTATAATTACGGCGCTAATATCGCCTACACCGAACCAATTGGAAAAAAGGGGCAATTGCAATTTGATTATACCCCATCCGTTCAAAAAAACAAGGCCGATCAGCAAACTTATTTATTTGATGGAATAAAATATACAAAATTCGATACCATTTTATCGAACCGGTTTGATAATACCGTTACCACCAACAACGCCGGCATCAGTTACAGGCTGGGGCAAAGCCGTGATGAGCAACTTTCTTTCGGCGTAAATTTTCAAACTTCAAAATTGGAAAGCCAGCGGGTTTTTCCTACTTCATCTTCTGTAAATCAATCATTCAAAAATATATTGCCCAACGCAATGTGGAGAAAAAAGCTATCCGCAACTACCAATGTCCGTGTATTTTACAGGGCATCTACCAACTTTCCATCGGTTAATCAATTGCAGGATGTGGTAAACCTTTCCAATCCATTAAGGGTAAGCAGCGGCAATCCAGGCCTGACACAATCTTACACGCATTTTCTTGGGGGCAGGTACATGTACACCAATTCAAAAACAAGCCGCAGCTTTTTTGCAAATTTATTTCTGCAAACGGCCAGTGATTATATTTCCAATGCGACTTATATTGCCAATTCGGATTCAAGCATTCAGCAAAACCTGGTGCTAAAGCAGGGATCGCAATTAACCAAACCTATAAACCTGGATGGATACAAAAGCCTGCGCACGTTTTTTACTTATAGCCTGCCGGTGAAACCAATTAAAACAACCATTAATTTGAATGCAGGGTTCAGCTATGCCAGGCTGCCGGGATTAGCCAATTACAAGGCAATAACCACTAATAGTTATGGCTATAATACAGGGATCGTTTTGGCAAGCAATATCAGCGAGTATGTAGATTTCAATATCTCTTACAGCGCTAATTTTAATAACGCCCTAACAATACCCGAAAATGGTTCAAATACCAAATATGTAAACCAGGCGACTGGCCTTCAAATAAATTTATTGAGTAAAAGCGGTTGGTTTATACAAAATGATGCCTCCAACCAGAAATATAGTGGCTTGACTGATGGATTTAATCAAAGCTATTGGTTGTGGAATGCAGCCATAGGTAAAAAATTCGGTAAGAAAAAAGCGTCTGAACTGAAGCTATCCGTATTTGATTTACTGAAACAAAACCAAAGTATCGTAAGAACCGTAACAGGGCAATATATTGAGGATAGTCAAAGCCAGGTGCTTCAACAATATTTTATGCTTACTTTTAGCTACAGCCTTAAAAACTTTGGGGTAGCTGCAAGGCCTGCAGGCGGCGGGTTTAATCAAAACAGGGAAGGAATGATGAGGCCGGGCGGTATGAACCCAAACTTTTAAGTATTTTTAGATTGGATAATAAATAGTATCTGGTGAACCAGTCTGATGCGTTAATAGATAAACTAAAACAGGGAGATCAATCGGGATTTACTTCTGTAATGGATTTGTACCAGGATATGGTGTATAATACCGCTATCAGTATTGTGCAAAATGCGGATGATGCGGATGATATAACGCAGGAAGTTTTTGTACAGGTTTACCTTTCGGTCAATTCATTTAAAGGTGAATCAAAGTTATCTACCTGGCTTTACCGAATTACAATTTCGAAGGCGCTGGACCATGAAAAGAAGAAGAACAGGAAAAAAAGATTTGGATTTGTACAAAGCCTGTTTGGCAGCCAGGATATTGAACAACTTCACCCGGTAGAATTCAACCACCCCGGTGTGCAGTTGGAAAAAAAAGAAAGGGCATCTGAATTGTTTAAAGCATTGAAACAGTTGCCAGACAAACAACGGATTGCTTTTACCCTTCATAAATTAGAGGGGCAAAGCCACCAGGAAATAGCTGAAATAATGAACACCAGTTTATATGCGGTGGAATCGCTGATGGGAAGGGCGAAAGCCAATTTAAAAAAAGTATTGTACAATTATTACCAGGAAAAATTTTCGGACAAATAAAAAAATCCGTTATGAACAAGAAGGAACAAATAAACCAATCGGTTGATGAAGCGATCAATAGTGTAGAAAATGCAAAGAGGGCAAGCCCAATGCCCTTCCTGCTTACACGCATAAATGCAAAACTCGATAAAACGAATGAAAGCGTGTGGGAAAAAGCGGGTTGGTTTATTGGAAGGCCTGCATTTGCTATTCCGGGATTGGTGATGCTGATTTTCATTAACCTGATGGTGATTGTATTTTCCGGGCAGGATACATTTACATCGCCAACGGAGCAATCCGCCCAGGCTGCGGCGGATGAATTCTCCTATACAGTAGCCACTATTTATGACATTGAAAACACAGAACCATAATGATAAACAATCAAAATCAGCGCAAGGCCTTTCTCGGGATCATTGCGATATTACTCATTGCGAATATCGCGATGCTTGCCTTTTTTTTACAGAAGAAGGGCCCGGATAAGCAAGCTGGCAGGCCGGACAGGAAAACCATTATTGCAAACTATCTGAAAAATGATATTGGTTTTAATCCACAGCAACTAATACAATACGATACCTTAAGCAACCGGCACCGTGAAAAAATTGGCAACCTGTTTGAAAATGTAAGGAACAATAAAAATGAGCAGTTTAAACAATTAGTAGCAGGTAATTTTAGCGACTCTGCAATAAACCTGGTAGCTGGCCTTTCTGCATCATCGCAGAAAATAATGGAAGTGCAGATGTTTAATCATATTAAAAATATAAGGCTGCTTTGTATTCCTGCGCAACTGCCAAAGTTTGATTCTTCGTTTTATAAGGTATTTAGCAAGAGGGGTGATGGGCGCAAAAAAGGCTCCAAATAAAAACCGCCACCTGTTTCATTAAAATGTGTCGTCTAATTAATATAAATTTCGTAAAACTTAAAATTTAAATAAAATGAAAAAACAATTTTTATTAATGGTATTTGCCGCATTGTTCAGCATTACCGCAGCAAATGCACAAGGTGTTGGCGAACAACGGCAAACCGCAGAGGAAAGAACGAAGGCCGCCATGGAAAAACTGGCAGTGTTCAATTTAGATGCAACTGCAAAAACCAATACGGAAAAAGTAATTGCTGATTTTAATAACGCCATGCAAAAAGCTATGGAAGAAATGCGTGCAGGCGGCACAATGGACAGGGATGCGATGATGGCAAAACGCAAAGTACTTGCAGATGCCAGGAATATCAAATTGAAAGCCATCTTTACGGAAACACAAATGAAAAAATGGTTAGATGAGATTGTACCATCCCTGAGGCCACAAAGCCAAAACAACCCGCAATAAGAAAAAATTAGGTTTTGGTAAAATTAGCCCTGCTTATGGCGGGGCTTCTTATTTTACACTATCAACACTTCTTTCCCTTCGCAGTTTAAAGTGCATCCCCTTCCCGTAATAACCGGGAGCTTGCAATTTATATTTTTTGTCCAGGCTGTAGAGCCCTGAATGAACATCGTTGCATCGCCCTCTTGTACTGAATACCATTGTGGAACTTTCATTATGTTATATGAAATAATTCTAAAATTTTATCCCGATATTTTTTTAACCCATAGTAAATAATCCAGCCAGCCATCCTGTTTTTTCTTTATTGAAAATTTTAATTGATTCATTTCATTCCCTTTTGCGGGAAGCTTATTGTCAAATCCCTAATTTTGCGCCGTGAAATGCCCCCCATTAATCATAACATTTCTTGGCACAGGTACCAGCAGTGGCGTGCCTTTAATTGCCTGCGAATGTACGGTATGTACTTCCACCAATAAAAAAGACAAGCGGTTACGCAGTAGTATATTGGTGCAAAGTGAAAACACTTCTTTCGTGGTAGATACCACACCGGATTTTAGGTACCAAATGCTGCGGGAGAACGTAAAAAAATTAGATGCGGTACTATTCACTCACCCGCACAAGGATCATATTGCCGGCCTGGACGATATAAAGGCGTTTACTTTTCTGTCGGGTAACCCAATGGAAGTATATGCCAATTCATTAACGGAAGAGGCATTGAAAAGAGAATTTTATTACATATTTTCAGATAAAAGATACCCTGGTATTCCCGATATAAATTTAAATATCATTGATCTGGCGCCATTTTCAATTGGAGATATACCGGTGATCCCCATTTTGGTGTGGCATTTAAACATGCCGGTTTTTGGATTTCGCTTTGGCGGCTTCACGTATATAACAGATGCGAATAGAATTGATGAAGAGGAAAAAGAAAAAATAAAAGGGAGTGAAATAGTAGTCATCAATGCATTGCGGCATAAGAAACATATTTCTCATTATACATTGGATGAAGCGGTAGCGGTTGTGCGGGAGTTAAATGTACCGCGGGCTTATTTTACACACATAAGCCATCAGTTGGGTAAGTATGATGACGTGAATAATAAACTTCCGGAGGGTATTGAGCTGGCATACGATGGATTGCAGCTTTCTTTCAATTAATTATTATTTTGAAAAAAATTCTTTTATACTCCAACAGGTAGCTTCGATAGTTATACTTCGCAACGGACAAAACCGTGAATAATTTAAACTGCGCAAGGGATAAAATAGTGATATTTGCTTTGTTCAATAAAAAAATAAATCAGGTTACCCCCATCCCTCCCGATGAACCGGGACAGGCTTTCCCGAAAAATCGGGATGTTCCAAAAGGGGGTAAAAATTGTTAATTTAAAACGTAATAAAAGTTGCCCAATGGTATGCGGTACAAGAGGGCGACGCAACGATGCCTAATTGAAATTCTTCTGCCCGGACAAAAAAAAAGAATGGTTGGATAGAAGGGTCCCGATACGCTTCTCTATCGGGATAGACTGTCCCGATACGCATTCGCTATCTGGATTATCAATGCAAGGGTGATGCACATTGCTTCACAGCCTGGACAAAAAATATTACCCACGTTTTTATCCCTTGTACGGTATAGCTTGAAAAGTTCACTAATTTACCCGTTGCGCAGTAAACCAAATGCTTATCCACATTATATTTGCTTGAATTCAGGCTTCTCAATTTGGCACAAAAAAGAAATTCCATTTGTTATTATTTCTTTTCCATACTATTGCAGGTGCAGGTTATAGTTATTATTTTGGAATTTTATCCCGTCAATCATGTGGAAACATTTTATTACCAACTACCTGAGGTTTACTAAAAAGGACCGAACCGGCATACTCGTACTTCTTTCCCTGATCGTTTTCTTTATCGTGCTTCCTTTTTTATATCCTTATTTTATTAAACAAAAGACTTATGATCACAAAGCTTTTGAAAGTGCGATTGACTCCCTTAAAATGAAGCAGGCGGATAGTTCCGGCCAGTTTGTAAAGCGAAATTTGGATAAGCGTAATTATCAAAATAATTATCAATCCCCCGGTACAAATTATTACAACCAACAATCCAAAGGCGAATTATTTTATTTTGATCCAAATTCGGCCAGCCCTTCGGATTGGAAAAGATTAGGTGTAAGGGACAAAACAATTGCCACCATACAAAATTATTTATCAAAGGGAGGTAAATTTTATAAGAAGGAAGATATAGGCAAAATATGGGGGCTACATGCAGATGAGGTACAGCGGTTAACCCCTTACGTTCAAATTAGTAATACAAATTCAGCGAATGAACCAGCGGAAAAGCAATATGAAAAGAAGCCATATAAAAAGGAGGCCTATACTCCTGCCGTTGTTGATATAAATATCGCCGATACCAATGCATTCATTGCTTTACCCGGAATCGGTGGCAAATTATCACAGCGCATTATTAATTTCAGGGACAAGCTGGGTGGATTTTATAAGATAGGGCAAATAGGTGAAACCTTTGGCTTGCCCGATTCTACCTTTCAAAAAATAAAGGACAACCTGAAAATGAGCAACACCGAACTCAGGCGAATCAATATCAACACGGCCACCATTGATGAAATGAAACCACACCCTTATATCCGGTATGCACTGGCCAATGCAATCGTTCAATACCGTACACAACATGGCAATTATACAGCCGTTGCGGATATCAAAAAGATTATGACTATTACGGAGGATATTTTTAATAGAGTGGCACCCTATTTAACCGTCAATTAAGATATAATATAGGTATCTGTTATTCAGGTACACATGGCCACTGCACAAGGCCGGTTAGACGTTTTAAAATGGATTGTAGTAAAGTTCCCAAAACAAACCGAAGGGCTTTTAAAGAAAATAAAAAAGTAGCACTATACTACTAATAGAAAAGGGCGGCAGGCAATAATCCCACCTTAACATCAAACTAACAAACGTTAGTATTTTTAAAAATGCTTTATTTTGCATCATCAACATTTATCAACAGTATGAATTTTCAACAAAGCGAACTTACACAGCAGGTAGCACAAACCGCCAGGGACTTCGCCCATCAATATATCAGGCCACACTTTATGGAGTGGGACGAAAGCCAGGAATTTCCTTTACATATTTTTAAAGAATTGGGGAAGTTGGGCATGATGGGAATATTGGTACCTGTGGAATATGGCGGGTCCGGATTGGGTTATTTTGAATACAATGCCATCATCCAGGAAATCGCTAAAGTATGCGGCTCTATTGGTTTGTCCCTTGCAGCACATAATTCGCTTTGCACCGGGCATATTTTAACTTTTGGCAATGAGGCCCAAAAGAAAAAATATTTACCCAAATTAGCTACCGCCGAGTTTTTAGGTGCATGGGGCCTTACAGAACCCAATACCGGCAGCGATGCAGGTAATATGAAAACAACCGCGGTAAAAGACGGGGATGAATGGATACTGAACGGTACGAAAAACTGGATCACCCACGGCAAAAGCGGTGATGTGGCGGTGGTAATCTGCCGTACCGGCGAGCCCAGGGCCAAGGATAATTGCACTTCGTTTATTGTGGAACGTGGTACACCTGGGTTTAGTGCGGGAAAAAAAGAAAACAAGTTAGGAATGCGGGCGAGTGAAACCGCTGAAATGATATTTGATAATTGCCGGATACCGGATGCCAGCAGGATGGGGGAAATTGGCGAAGGATTTAAACAATCAATGAAGGTATTGGATGGTGGCAGGATATCCATTGCCGCATTGAGCCTGGGCATTGCCAGGGGCGCTTATGAGGCATCGGTAAAATATGCTAAAGAGCGCCATCAGTTTGATCAGCCAATCGCTAATTTTCAGGGCATTAGTTTTAAACTGGCTGATATGGCTACGGATATTGCCGCCAGTGAGCTATTGATCAACCAGGCATGTGATTTAAAAATAAAAGGTTTGCCCATGACAAAAGAAGCGGCCATGGCAAAATATTACGCCAGTGAAGTAGCTGTAAGAGTGAGTACGGATGCCGTACAAATTTTCGGCGGCTACGGCTACACGAAAGATTTTCCGGTAGAAAAATTTTACAGGGATAGCAAACTCTGTACCATTGGTGAAGGAACGAGTGAGATACAGAAATTAGTGATTAGCAGGGAGGTGCTGAGATGAGGGAGTGGAGGTAATAAAGTAAATAAGGTATAAAAAGTAAATACGGTATAAAAATGTATTTAAAGTATAGGTTGCGGGTTTTTTATCAGTTCAATCAATAAAGGCTATTTCAAATTTCTTGAAACAGCCTTTATTGGTATTTCTTTACCGGATACTTTGGCAAAATGGTTACATTTAGAAGCTGTCTAAAAAGGATTTTCAAGATTTCTAAAAAAATGAGAAGGGAAACGAAATAAAATTTTATAAATAATTCCCTTACAGTGACTTATTATATTTCCCCACCTGTTCCATCTCATCATCTTCTACCCTTACCATTACAAAATGGTTCAGGCTTTCCAGGTTTGTTACCCAAATATTACGGCCGGCTTCCTTTACGTTTGCCACCCTTGTTATTTTATAGGCTTCATAATCTCCTTTTATTTTACTACGGATGCCATCAGGAAGGTGAGTTTCTGTTCCATAGCTAATAACATATTTCAAAAATCCGTTTTTGGCGAACAGTGCCTGGTGCTTAATGTCATTTTGAATGAATTTGGCCAAATAGTTTTTACCCAACAGGTACCATTGCTGGTTTACTGCTGCAGGAAATGCTTTTTTAAATGCTTTATCAACTTCTTTGGAAACTACCGTATGTGTAGTAATAACAACGGGTTCCAAAGTGGACACCGAATCCTTTTCCTGAGCTGTGAGCCGGCCAACACCTATCAATGCTGCCAGTAATAGAACGATTACTTGCTTTTTCATTTTTTTTAAATTTTAATTGTGAATAAATTGGCATGATAGAAAGTGATTTTCTGATTAAAATTTCTATTCCTTGCTTTGCCTTTCAAGAGAGGTTTAGCTTTTAACATAAGATGTATGACCAATCCCTTTTGATAAACCAATTCGGTAATGGTAAAATACTACAATTTCTGTGAAAGTAAAAATGATTTTCATGTTTTTTTTAAATGTTTTAATAAAAATTTGGTTTGATTGAAAGCCCCCGGATAATCTTGCATAAACAAAATTATACGGGTGTGAATGTGTTTGCCAGACAGAATGAGCAAGCTGGGCTGAAATGGTGTTTATCTCCTTGTCCTGAATGAGTAAGTTGCGTGTAATACCAATAATTAAAATAGCAGATCTGAAAAAGAGCGAAGTGCTTTTGACCAAAGGAATTTGTTGAGAATGAAGATATAATCCGTTCCAAAATTCTGGAGGGATCCTACATTTCTTTTGATGAATAGAATGAGTATGGCAGATGGGTACCCTGCATGATTGCGCAGGCAGACAGGAACAGTTTATCCTGATAAAATCGGGAAAATGTTAGCCTGTCTGCCTGACACAGTCAGACAGGCTAAATAGTTTTACAAATGTACCGTACAAACAAAAAAACTAACAGGAAAAAATCGTGTGATCATGCTTTACCAGGCTGAAGTTTTTTCAACAACATTTCTTTGCGGCTGCGGGAAACATCAATGGTTGAGCCATCGCTCATAATCAAATAACCTCCTTCTCCTTTAACGTATTTTTCTACTTCGTTCAGATTTACAAGATAGGAATGGTGTACCCTGGTAAAAGAATAATCTTCCAGCATTTCCTCAATTTCTTTTAGTGTGCGTGAAGCGGTTATTTTGTGCTTGTTCTTTAAAAGCAGGATGGTGTAATTACTATCGGATGCACAACTGATTATTGATTCAACAAAAATCATTTGAAGCCCCTCCATCGTGGGTATCGCTATT
>JANOTW010000246.1:0-3509 GCA_031416575.1 Ferruginibacter sp. | reverse complement strand
GAATTGTTCTTCTTTGTCAAGCTCTTTCACTTTAGAAAGAATATCATGTAAATTTATAGTCGCAGGCATAACTTAAAGTTAGGTATTTTTCCCGGATTTTAGGCGCTTTCAATGTTTTAACGTGTATATACCGATGATGATACCCCCTCGTACCGATGATGGTAACCCCCTCTTAGAGGAACCAATAAATGAAAGAACTTTTTGTGGATAATGAAGATACAGTTTAGGTTTTTATACCGACTGTTTTTTCTTTCTTCTGGATTCTCCTTGTAATTCCAGGCGGTGACTTTTGGCTGTCATTCTGTCCATAATGGCATCGGCCAGTGTAGGTTCATCCAGGTATTCATGCCAGTTCGCAACCGGTAGTTGAGAAGTAACAATGATTGATTTATTTGCGTACCTGTCTTCCATTATTTGCAGTAAAGCGAGCTTCATATTTTTGTTGAGTGCCTGAAGCCCAAAATCGTCTAAAATGATCAGGGGTATTTTTTCGAGATTGTTTAAAAACTTCAGATAACTTCCTTCAGTTTTCGCCATGGAGATAGCTTCAATCAATCGGTTCATGTTATAGTAACGTGTTTTAATTCCCAATAGACATGCCTGGTATCCCAGGGCACAGGCCACATAGCTTTTTCCGCAGCCAGTAGAACCGGTAATAAGTATACTTTCTCCCTGCTGAACATAGGTGCCTTCCAGCAACATGCTCCATTGACCTTTGCTCAGATTACGGGTAGCATTGCATTCAATGCTTTCCGGTATTGCCTGGTAGCGCAGTTTTGCAGCATGTAACAAAGTAACTAACCGGGCATCACCACGGTGTGATTTTTCGGCCTGCATCAGATGTGCAATTAGTTCATGTCCTTCCATTTGATGATTGATCGATAATTCCAATTGGGATTGGTAAGAATGCAACATACCGGTTAGTTTTAATTCCCTCATTTGCTGGAGTGTTTGTGTTGTGTTCACGATTGTTTGTTTTAAATGTATTAAGAAAAGTAAATGCAAATTTTTATGGGCCGGGTTTTTATCTGTACCGGTTTTATTAGCCGGGTTACGGCGTATTTTGATTAGATGATTTTGCAAAAATCATCTAATCAAAATACGCAAGCCCGCGGCAGCGTAGCAGTTATACTGCGCAAGGGGTAAAACAGTGAATTTAATTTAGCTGATAATCTTAAAATTCAATCTGTATTTTAATTTATAACACAATTAAAGATCCCCATTGGTATGTGGTACAAGGGAGTGACACAACGATGATGACCATGGCTGCTTCTTTGCCGGGACAACAAAACTGCAACTCACTTTTTTAAACCTTGCGCAGTCAATCAATGCTGCATTATTTATAATGCCCTGATCCCCGGATGTTTCCATGCCCGGGTATCTTGCTATCATCTTCATCAAACAGCATTGGTTGTTTATCAAGGCCTTTAGTCAGTATGTTCCTGATCAATTTCAGCGTGGGCCTTTTAACATTGCCAGCCCTTTGGCAAGCCGCCCCCAGTCTTGGGTTGCTATATTTTTTTTGTAACAGGATCATGGCATTACAAGCCTTAAAATTTTGTTCAGGATAAACGCTACTGTGGATAATGCGATCAGCTGCCTGCCGCGTATATTGCCCTACCCAGCCGGCTCTCTTTAATAGCTCCCCGGTGGTCCATCCCCGTGATTCAACCATGTGTTGATGGTTCTCAGGCATATGTTCATGTATGCGGTTATAATTAGGCTCTGTACTGCTTCTAACATGGAAGGATATACGCTCATAATTATAGTACACTTCAACGGTTCTTTTATTAAAATAAGCTATCACTTTGCGGCCAACATGTTCATATGGAACAGAGTAATAATGGAGGTTATCGGGTAACTGTACATAGTAGTTTTGCTGAACTGTAACTGACTTGCATTTTTTGAGCAGGTAGGGTGTTTCAGGAAGTAATTTAAGTACCTGTTGCTCCTCACGTACAAATATATCCCTGCGGCTTTCACTACTCCCTTTATAGGGTTTAAGATTGAGTATATCCAGCCACTTTCGGATATGGCGGTTAAGCTCTTCCAGGCTGCCCGGTACTTCTTTTCGCAAAGGGGCATAGATGTTTGTATAAACAATGTTTACCGCATTTTCCACCATTGCTTTATCCGTAGGTTTTGCCGGACGGGTAGCGCTAAAAGTAGTGTTGTAGTGATCAGAGAGTTCATAACATAAATCCGTAAATACAGGCTCATACTTATCTGATTTAGTTACGGCTGTTTTTAAATTATCACAAAGAATGGTTTTGGTAAGTCCGCCTATGTACTTTACCATTTCATTGATACAACAGGCAAAATCTCCTGTTTTCTGTGAAGACACTGCTATGCAAAAAATAAAACCACTATAGGGCAATATCGCTACAAATATCTGGCAGCATATTGCCTCTCCTGTTTCCTTGTTTACATACAAAAGTTTCTTACCTGCAAAATCTATTTGTGTAAACTCTCCCGGCTCGTACTCCCAATGAAAGGCCGGATCTGTATTTTTTAGGTACTTCATAAACAGGTTACAATACTGGCTATACTGGTAGCCACCAGGATATTGTTCAAAATATTCAATCCAAAGTATCTGCTTGTTGACACCTGTTTTATGTTGCTCCATTTTTGCATATTCAAAATGCTTTACCAGGTCTTCTACACGCTTCCCCGGTATGGGTGCGACATCGTTATCATAAATGATAGCCGCCAGTTCTCTGTCAGGCACAATAGCCGCTTGTTTGCCGTCAATTTGTTGAGGCAGCACTTCCATCAGCCGAAGGTATTTTTTTACCGTATTTCGGCTTATACCAACGCGACGTGCAATTTCTTTTATGGGTACACCTTCGTTTCTTAAACGTTGTACTTGTTTTACATGATTCATATCAATTGGTTTTTGAGCCATTAATCCCGATTTAAGCTTGTTAAAAAGGGACAAAAATGAACACAAAAAGCTCAAAGACTAGAGGTTACTCTGAAAGGGGGGTCAACATGTGCCGGAATGACAGTTGTTAAGTTAGCGTTGGAAAAAGGCAGGGAATGAAAACTTATTGCCTATAACAAAATGAGAGAGGGATTATTAGACAAAACATATCGACACGGGGAGGGGTCAACATGATCGGAATGAGGGGTCAACCTAAATCGGTACGGGGGGTGAGCATGTATCGGTATGCATACCTTTGCGCTAAGTATAAAATAATTCGTGAGGAAAACGATTATTTTGATACCCGGCATTTTATTGGAAGAAAATGTGTGGTTAGCCTTACTAATGGGAAAAGCATATTTGACGGCTACTGCTAAAATTTTATGGCAGACATTTTTTCTTAGTCAATAATTACTATTAATAATAACAAAATATTGAAGAAGCAGTTATACGAAAAACTCCCTAGATGCATTTATTTAAAGTGCATACACCCGAAGAAGTTTCGGTATCATTTATATTCACCATCGATCTAACCATTGATCAAAAGTAAGTTCCTCGTTACCTTCACCATCATCACCAGGATCGC
>JANOTW010000245.1:0-3869 GCA_031416575.1 Ferruginibacter sp. | reverse complement strand
TGAAATTGTTGGCGGGTCGCAAAGAGAAGAGCGGCTCGACAAACTAATACAACGCATGAGCGAAATGAATATTCCGGCGGAAGAATTGAACTGGTACCTTGATACAAGAAGATTTGGAGCTTGCCCGCATGCTGGCTTTGGGCTTGGGTTTGAACGTTTGGTACAATTTGTAACGGGTATGGGTAATATAAGGGATGTAATACCTTTTCCGAGGTATCCGAAGAGTGCGGAGTTTTAATACTGTTATTTTAAATCATCGTTAATATAAATCAAAACCAGGATAAGTTATCCCGTTTTTTTAATAAGTACATTTTTAATTATCCAATTAACTGTAACGCCGGAATTTCTGGAATTGTAATCCTAATACGGTTTTATTCGCAGTAATTAAAAGCCGGATTATGTATTTTAGTACAAGAGTGTATAAAGTTGAGATGCTACTCTACATATTACGTGGGAAAAGATCCCCAATGGTATGCGGTACAAGTGAGTTCCGATGCAGCACACAAACCTTACCCGGGATAAGGATGACACAACGATGATGCCATGAAAAATAAATGTCCGTAACCAAAAAAAAGTAATTGTATCGAAGTGCTTCGCTACAGCAGATGCTATAAATACCAGGCCCGATCCAAAAAATTATTAACACTGTTGGTAAGTTTTTCGGGTTCTAAACCTTGTATTAATACATTTGTGCTTTCTTAAAAAATTATGACAGGTAACCATTTATTTGAAGCGCTCAAAAAAGACAGGCAGCCATTTCACACAGCATCCGCAGGCAAGGCCGGAGCAGTTGTTTTTTGCCTGCTCTTTGATGAGCAGGGGGCTTATATAGAAGTGCGCAATGAAAAAGGACAGCCGGTGGATGCTGATTACCTGCATTACAACGGCGTAGTACGCAGCATTTTAAAATCCGTTAATGGTATTGGGCATCGCAACGATTTTTTGGTTGATTGGGAAAACCCCGGCAACAAAGTTTACCTGCATGAAAATGATTTTTTGATTGAGTTGTTGCTGCAAAGTAAACTATGGGTCGATGAAAGCGGTATCACCCTACAACCTGTTGCAGGTATGGCTTCGCTAAGGCTTGTGATGAATCATAATAGCGGCAAAAATATTACCTCCGTCCTTCATTTGGTAACTGATGATGAAATAACAACTGACTTTCGTTTTATAAATGAAACGCATGTGCATGCAAATGGCCGCATTGCGGAACTGGCATCTGTCGGCCGAAACTTTAGATCGGTTAGTTTATTCAATACAGTGATGGATGACGGTGATGTGCAAAAATTCCTTTCCTTATTTTTTTCTTATGTTCAAAATATCCCGCTTCAGTATGAGCAGTACAGGCTTTCTTTTTCCGATGAGAAAATTGCTACTTCACCTGTTTTGATATTTGAAAAAATTGATGTGGATGATGCTTTGTTTATGAGGGTGGCGCAGGTATTACCGGGCATTGATGCCGCATTGCTAAGCGATTATGACCTGCAATATTTCGCCGCTGTGAATGAGCTGGAAAATATCATTGAAGTAAAACCAATTGAGCAGCAATCGAATATTGATGTGCTGCAGGCTATTGAAAAAATGCTGGATAAACATATACCACGGCAGGGCAAAAAGAAAACCGTGGAAGTAGTGCTGCAGGATGATATGTTTATTATTCCACGTGAAGTGGCCGCCGGATTTATTTACAAAGACCTGCCTGCCCTGCTTGCTACTTACAAAATCATGGGCGCCGAAAAATTAAAAACCTATAAAATAAGTACGATCAAACCCAGGCTTGAACTTAAGCTGAGCCATGGGATCGATTTTCTGGAAGGTGAAGCAACGTTACATTTTCAGGATGAGTCGTTTTCTTTGTTTGATGCGCTGCAGCAGTATCAAAAAAACAGGTACATTTTGTTAAGCGATGGAACACATGCCATTGTTAATGAAGGCTACATGCACAAGCTGCAACGCCTCTTTAAAAAGAAAAAAGAAAATGCGCATATTTCTTTCTTCGACCTGCCATTGATAGAAGACCTGATTGATGAAAAAATAAGTGGCGGCAGTTTCGCCAAATCGAAAGAGATATTTGAAGGGTTCAATACATTGCATAAAACTACTTTAAAACTGCCTAAGTTAAATGCCACGCTGCGGCCTTATCAGCAGCAAGGCTATCAGTGGCTCAATTACCTGCGTGAAACAAATTTAGGAGGTTGCCTTGCGGACGACATGGGACTGGGCAAAACACTGCAAACAATATGTTTGCTCGCCGCTGTTTATCCTGCGGAAACAAAGCCATCATTAGTAGTGATGCCAAAAAGTTTAGTGTTTAACTGGGAAAAAGAACTGGAAAAATTTGCACCGCAGTTAACTTTTTACACTTATTATTCGGCGCAGCGCAGCATTGAGGAGGCCTTTCAAAAACAAATTATCCTTACCACCTACAGCACATTGCGCATTGACATTGAAAAGCTGAAGGAAAAAGAATTTTATTACATCGTACTCGATGAATCGCAGAACATTAAAAACATGCAGGCGCAAACTTCGAAAGCGGTAATGCTGATGCAGTGTAAACACAGGCTGGCACTGAGTGGTACGCCAATTGAAAATAACCTGGGGGAATTGTATTCGCTGTTTCGTTTTCTTAACCCCACTATGTTTGGCAGCATTGAATCCTTTAACCAGCATTACCTGTCGCCTATTCAAAAATACAACGATAAGGAAGTAACCGCTGAACTGCGAAAGAAAATTTATCCGTTCATTTTGCGCCGCTTAAAGAAGGATGTATTAAAAGAACTGCCGGATAAAATTGAGCAGGTACTCTATGTGGAAATGAGTGATGCGCAAAAGAAATTATATGAGCAGCGCAGGATGTTTTATAAAGAAGCCATTGAGCAGCAGGTGGCGATGAAGGGCATACAGCAGGCGCAGTTCTTCGTATTCCAGGCGCTCAACGAATTAAGACAGATTGCGTCCACCCCTGAAGGTTACAGCAACGGAAAAATCAGTTCGCCAAAAATAGAATTATTGATGGAGCAATTGATGGATGCGCTTGCCAACAACCACAAGGTGCTGATATTTGTAAACTTCCTAAATGCGCTTGAGCTTATTGGCGAAAAGCTGGAAGAGCAGGGTATTGAATACGCATCTATGAGCGGCAGCACTAAAAACCGCCAGCAATTAGTTGAGCGTTTTCAAAACGATGCAGGTTGCAAAGTGTTTTTGCTCACTTTAAAAACCGGTGGCACGGGATTAAACCTTACTGCCGCCGATATGGTTTTTATCTTTGACCCCTGGTGGAACAAAGCCGCCGAAAACCAGGCGATAGACCGCAGCCACCGCATTGGGCAAGACAAAACGGTACTCAGTTACAAACTAATCACACAGGGCAGCATCGAAGAAAAAATACTGCAGTTGCAGGAGAAAAAAGCGGAAATATTCAACAGCATCATTTCGGCAGACAGCGCTTCGTTGAAGTCAATAAGCGAAGATGATATACAGTTTATGCTGGGTAGTTGATAAACAAAATTGTAAGCCGAATGCAAATATTGTTTGTACAAATTGCGATAAAACAAAAATAAATGATCAGTAAAGCAACGCTTACGCAATTAAGTGAAATATACAGCAAGTCAAACCTTGAAAATGGGATATTCCTTTTGGTAAAAAAGTTTTACCTGAAACAATTTTTTCAGATACAGCAAGACCCTGTGCTGCAAGGTATTTTGGAAAGAATGCGTTCAAAAAAGCCACTGAATAAAACAGATACAATCCTTTTGAGTTTCTCTGTATTTGATAATGAAACTATTTATAAGGGGTTTTTAGCCACCCTGCCACTATCACTGCAAACATTGATTGAAAAACTTTTATGGGTAGAAAGCATGACCGAT
>JANOTW010000244.1:0-19393 GCA_031416575.1 Ferruginibacter sp. | reverse complement strand
GACTGGGAAGGCCCATTAGAACAAAATTTAGAGATTGACATAAGACAAGTTGCATTTGGAACAAATTATTTTGGGTTGACTGAAAAACAATTTATTTTAGGGCATCTCTAAAAACCTGTGTTTTTGTTTTAACCTCACCTTTAATTCCTCTCCAAAGGAGAGGGTAAGGAAGGTTTTTAGAGATGCCCTATAACAAATAACTTCAGGCTTATTGCCATAAGCGCTCTAATGTATTATTTTAAACAGCAACAACACTGGTTGTTTCCAAATTTGTTTTTGTTGCTGCTATAATATTATCGGGGGTGTTGATTGAAAATTTAAAATTGAGCGTATCCAATGTACTCACTGCAAGATTTAACGCCTGAATAAAGGATGCCCTGTTTGGTTCTACGGCCTGGGGCAGGTTTTTATAATACGAGATGCCTTCCTGCAGGTTATTAAAAAATTCAACATAATATTTTTTCCTTTTCATGTCAGGCCCGCCTGCGTTTTCATTTTCCAATTGCTCTTTAAGAAAATTGATATACAAACTTAATTCCGCGATAAACATATTGGGCCTGGCGGCATCATCCATAATATTCGTTCTTCCATAAATATGATCGGTCATTGTTTGCAATGATACCACCTTGGAGAAATAAGCGATATTGGGGCCCGGGCAAATGGTAACCGCATCCAGGTTTTTAACCAATACCCTATCATAATTAATGGCAGCGGCATTGCTTAATCCAACACACAGGCACTCCTTATCCAATACACCGGCCAGTTGTTTTTGATAATCTTTTTCAGGCAGCGCCATTGATTGCAGTTGGGCGATTTTCAGTTTTTGATACTTATGAGATGCAGTACAAATAGGCACTTCCGTAAACTCGGTATTAAATGCCAGATGTTTTTCGGTGCAGGGGCTACCGGGTTTTCCGTTTTTAATACGTTGCAGTTTTTCTACTTCACTACTGGTTCCCTTCAGGTAATGAAACCTTACACCCAAAGGGGAATTATTGCTTAGCACTACATCTTCTTTTTTTGCTTTGCTCAGTAATTGCAAGGTAGCATCATCTACTGTAGTGGCTTCAGGAACCAACAAAAACGGGGTTCCCCAACCTGTGCTTTCCACGCCATAATATTCGTGCAAAAATTTGTCCTCTTCAGCGGTGCCAATACCCCCTTGTACGGATATGGCAATGGCAGGTGGATGTGGAAATATTTTGCCGTTTTTTTTCTCTATCGCCGCTTTGTAAATTTCAAATAGCGTATCAGTCAATTCCTGTTTTTTTGTTTTAAATTCTTCCAGGATAGGACCCAGCAAAAAGCCGTCTGTTGCAAAAGCATGGCCTCCACAGTTCAACCCGGATTCAATCCTGAACCCGCTTACCCAAATACCCTTCTTCGCTAAATATTTCCCTTGTATTATCGCCGAGCGGTAATCGCTCACTTTAATGATTACTTTTTTATCAAATCCACCAGCTTCATTTACATCAAATTCATTACATTTTTCCAGGTAATTATATAGCCGTGGATTCATACCTGCAGAAAAAACTATCGAGGAATTTAGCAGATCACTTTTGGCATAACCCCTTAATGCTGAAACGGCATCCGAACCATCTTCCACTAATTGTCCTTGCTTATCAAAATTGTTCCTGTCTGTTTTAGTCATCACATTCACATCTATACTTCCGGGTACTATCTGTGTTCTTAAATAAGATGCCAGCTTTTCCTTTTCGGGCTTATTGTCTGTAGCCGTCATTTGCAGGTACAACTTTTTTATTTTGCTTTCGTCTGGTAACATCTCAAAATATTGCACTATTTCCGCACCGGTCTCAAAAGCTGATTTTTTAAGTTTCTCCACCTGTGCCTGCACGATGGTATTTACAAGGTTCAAATAATCCGTAATCCTTTTTGCCCGGTAATCCTTTTCATTGGTGCTAATAGGAAAATAAGGCTTATTGATGGTTGGGTAATAATGACTTCTCATCATTTCTATTAACCGGTCTTCTACAATAGAAATAACGGAAGAAATACCAAAACGTGCAACTTTAATTGGAGAGTCAATGGTAAAAGCCAGGCCCATTACAGGGATATGGAATTTGTGTTGTTGAAGATTTTTCATTGTTGTATAATTTTAATGTCTGATGTCTGATGTTTGATGTTTGGTTTTAATGCTGTTGGTTAGGATTCCCTAAACATTATAAAAATTTGCAATGATAATATTCAACCCGCTAACCGGCGGGTTGTAAAACTTTGATGCGATTGTGCCCCTGGATTTCATCCAGGGCTATTCAAATTTTAGCACCCGGCTAAAGTACGGGACAGGCTCTTCGGGCTATACAGTTTTCTACAGTTTCTACTTTAATTAGTGTTTATGCCTTTGTTTATGCCTGAAGTACTAATTGTACAAGAGTACCCAAATAAGCCGGCGGCTGATGTAGCACTAATTACAACTTCCAGGATTTACAGATCATTCATTTTCAAAGGGCGGACTGTTTTTTGAAAGGTGGCGTTATCTGAGGCCCTGTTTTGCCCCCGGCCCCGCTGGTTAGCAGGGGGGCCTTCTGCCAGTTCATAAACTGCGACTGATGAACCGCCCGGTATAACGCAATTAAAGATCCACAATGGTATTCAGTACAAGAGGGCGATGCAACGATGTTGAGAAATGAAATATAGTTTGGACAAAAAACTGTATTGCGAAATCCCGATTTTTTTCGGGAATGCCATGAAATACTTCTGCCGGGACAACAAAACTTTTTATTACCTAAACGACATTGTACCCTTTTGCTTATCCAACTCAATTTCGCACTGCAGAAAATATTTTCATTTTAAAAAAGAACAGGAACCAATAAATAAATCAACAGGCCTAAATCGCTTTACTAAAAGTGTTTGCCCCCTTATCATTTCTCCAAAGCTTTGCGTCAATAGCCGCACTGATATTCCTGATAAATGAATTTCCTTTATCCGTAACCTGAATGTTTTTTTCATCAACTGTTACCAGGCCATCTGCTTCCAGTTTTCTTAATTTTGAAAATGCACCCTCCAAAAAATCATTACCCAATAATTTACTTTCGAGGCTGGTTTTATTTTCGCACATTAATTCCAGCATTTTTTTTCGGATAGTTACATCTTCGTCATTCAGCAAATGGCCATGTACCAATGGCAAAATGCCCTGGTTGATTTTTTCTTCATACGCTTCTACCGATTTTTCATTTTGTGCAAACGCATTCCACGAATCACTAATAGCTGACATGCCTAACCCGATGATAAGTTTTGATTTGGTGGTAGTATAGCCCATAAAATTCCGGTGGAGATTGCCACTGGCCGCAGCCGAAAATAACTTATCATCCTGCAAAGCAAAGTGGTCCATTCCAATGCTTACAAATCCGGCGGCTTCCAGCATTTGTTTCCCCGTGTTATACATCTCCCATTTTTGCGCAGCAGCAGGAAGGTCCTTCTCCGTGTAACGCCTTTGCCCCTTGCTTTTCCATGGCACATGTGCATACGAATAAAATGCGATCCGGTCAGGCATCAGGCTATTGATCTTGCTAACGGAATATTTTACGCTATCCACCGTTTGATGCGGAAGGCCATAGATCAAATCCATATTAATGCTGCTGTAATCATATTTCCTGGCCCAGTCAACCACTTCCTTCGTCCGCTCAAATGTTTGAACCCTGTTGATTGCATATTGTACTTTAGGATCAAAATCCTGTACCCCTAAACTGATCCTGTTGAATCCTGCGGCTGCCAATTTTTCAATATGTTCTTCAGTGGTATAATTCGGGTGCACTTCAATACTAAATTCATGGTCGTCCTTTACAATAGCATCTGTTGTAATTCCGTTTATGAGCAGAAGCAGGTTATCCGCACTGAAAAAAGTGGGTGTTCCCCCGCCAAGATGTATCTCCTTAATTACAGGTGAAGCGGGTAACATGGAGCGATAGGCGCCCCATTCCTTTAACACAGCCAGAATATAAGGATCTTCTACTGCATGATTTTTCGTGATCCGTTTGGTACATGCGCAGAAAGTACACAGGTTCTCACAAAAAGGAAGGTGAATATAAATGCACAGTTCACCATTTTCCGCATTAAATGTTTCAATTACGGATTGCCTCCACTTAGCCTCATCAATGGTTGAGAAATCCCAATACGGCACGGTTGGGTAACTCGTATATCGTGGAGTTGGTACATCGTATTTTTGTAATAAGGTTAGAATAGAATCGTTCATAAAAATATTATTAACACAAAAGGGATGCATCCCAAATTCATCCTGCTCTAAAGCGCAACAAACGCAGCATACACCTTTTAACTTGGCAGGGTGGCAGTTTTTAATCTGGGCATTTAACCGTGCGTTTGACCTCACCCCCAGCCCCTCTCCGAAGGAGAGGGGAGCTTGACCCTAAAAATTTTCAGCCATTTTATATTGGCTGTCAGTGAGTTAACAATAGTGTATATATAATTGTCGCTTCTGCCTTGAGGCTGTGGTCGGTGAGGACATCCGCCTCAGCGGACTGTTTGCCCTGGCTGGTGTCCCCACCAGCCAGCGACAAAAAATATTATTAACACAAAAGCCAGTTGCTCAATTATCCAAATAAATAAGTTAATCCATTATTTACCGGTTCGCATAAATCAATAATTTTTTTGTTCCTGAATAATGTTTCAAAAAGGTCCCTTGCGGCTTTATAGTCATCATGTATAGGGCAGGGGTGCGTGGATGAACACTTGCTTAACCCCAGGCCACACTCCTTAAATACTTCTTTGCCATCAATGGCTTCCACAATATTTATAATGGGTTGCCGTACCTGCACCCTGGTAATATAAAAACCACCCGAGGGGCCTTTCAGGCTTTTAATCACATCTTCCTTTACCAGCGTTTGCAGCATTTTACCGACTGTATGTACGCTTGCCTCTAAATATTCAGCAATTTCCATGATGCCTGCTTTATCGCCGGATTCAAATTTTGAAGCAAGATAGATAACTGCTTTTACCGCGGTTTTACAGGTATAACTCAGCATGGTTTATTGGTTTAAAAATTGTTGTCCATCCGCAGATATCATTTCATTTTTCCACGGCGGGTCAAAAGTTAAATTAACCTGCACCTTGTAATCGGAAAACGCATGTTGTATGGCACGGGTTACCGCACCAACAATTGATTCACCCATTGGGCAGAACTGCGTGGTTAATGTCATTGATGCAATAACATTCATGTTTTCTTCATCAAAATCCACCTGGTAAATTAAACCCAGGTCCACCACATTCAATCCTATTTCGGGATCCGTAACATCCTGCAATACCGCCAATGCAATGGTACATTTTATATTGTTATTGGTAATTACATTCATGCCATATTGGGTTTATGCAATAATATTTTAAATACATTCCAGTTGTACAATATTGCCGCCAGCAATAATAGCATGGCAGCCAGCTTTAAAACCAATAATGCCGAGCTAATAATACCGGCGGCAAATAAAACAAATCCGGATAAATAGGCTATGCCCATTGCCGCAAATATTTTACCGCTAAATAATTCTTTGGGATTAGGTGTTTTGCCCAACCCGGCTTTGAGATGATATACTTTGTTCCATACGATGAATGGCAATGTTTTAAACGTCATTCCAAAAATGATGGCAGTGATCCATCCAAAAAAAACAGAAAAGCCATAGAGTAATACCAGTTGAGTATTCTCTTTGGCGTTAAGCAACAATGCCATCGTAATAATTAAAACAATTAACGGAAGCGCCATCATCAAGACTGACAGCAATGATATTTTAATTTGTTCATCTACCTGCTTGCGTACCCGTTGCCGGTAAGCTTTAATGCAATACCTGGCAAACAGCAGCAAAGCCGCAATGATGGCTACAATTGGCAAAAAATAAAAAACTGTCCGGTGTAAATAAATATTGATAATCATGAAACTTATAAGGGCGGTATTTACTAATGCATAAATAAACCATAACCATTTTGTATCGCTAAATTTTGAAATAAGAAACATCGGTATTAACCTGGAGCCAACACCAATAACCGTCAGCAAAAACCATCCCGCAATACCCAGGTGTGCGTGCAATGGAAGATATAGCAATGAATTTCCCGGTAAAATATTGAGGGTGAAATTATATACCAGTAAAAGCCCCATCGCTGTAGTTAGCAGTAACCATAATGTAGCAGTAAAAACAAACACGGCATGAACATTTTCATGCTTGCTTTTTGCAAGGCTGATGGCAATGTTAACCAGGTAACAAACAATGGCGGCATTGATCAATATGCCGCCACATTGAGCAGGCCAGTTCATATTAAATGTATAAAAGGCATAAATCAGATGGGGAATTCCTACGGCGGCAAAAATGAAAGAAAGATATGCCAGGAAATTGCTGAACAATTTCCCTTCAATTAAAACCGGCAGCAGTTGATGGCCCGCCCCCAGTATCATCATGGTTCCCCAGCCCAAAGCCATTGTATGCGTAATAGCCAATGTATGCGGGTGAAAATAATGTTGTGTAAATGCCGCTGATGAAGCAAACAAAAGTATGCAGCCAAAAAGGAATGCCAAAGCTGCATAAGTATAAAATGGCAGTACTACTTTATAGCTGGTATTCTTGATAAGGCCGTCAATGTTATTTGGAGAAAGCATATCAATTTTTAAAAATTAAAAGATTTACTTCCCCATCACATATTTCCTTTATCCGGTAGTCAAATTTCCTGTCGGCTAATTCGGGCAGTAAAAAAACAGGTATGCGTTTATGATATACAAACAATGCGGTGCCGGCAGGTAATTTTTCCAGTGCATCCAATATCGTTAACATGGGCAGCGGCATTTCAAGCGACCGCACATCAATAGTTTGAATATGGCTTTTAAACCTTAGCATCACTTCTTCATATCCCGCCGAAGTATCAGCAGGGACCGATATGTCAGTTGGCAAAGAATCCGGTTTTTTGTGAAAATAGGTTTCAACAAGATTTTCATTTATTATTTCCGTATAACTTGTAAACCCTCTTTTCTCCAACAATAAAATTAATGGTACCGGTTCAAAACTGTTGATGATTTTTAATACCTGCCCGGCTTTAATTGCTTTAACCTTTTCAATAATAACGTTTAGTGGATCTTTCCCGGATGCTATGACGGGGCGAACATCCAGGTCAACAATATCCGCCGGTTTTAATGATGTAAAAAAATCAGGCAATGCTTTTTTCCCTACATTCCCTGGCAGCGTTTCAGCATCAATTTCAAAACCCAAAGGCTCCAATTTGTCGTAAAATTCTTTAATATTGCATGCTCCCATTTTAGCTGCCATGGCCAAAGTAGCCCTGCCTGCCATTAGTTTTCTTAATATTGGATTACGCAATTTTACAAACCTGGGGCTAATGCTTATAATTTCTTCAAGCGCATCAGGCCGTTGTTTTAAAACTGTGGCTATTGTAGTATTTTCATTAATAATCATGTTATTCAAAATATTGAAAATAGCGGTTTACTTGTTTACTAATCACTTCAAGCATTTCTGCAGCCCCGGCTGTTGTTGTTGATTGCCTGAATTCATTTACCTGTTTCAATAAAGGTTGCAACCATTCGTGCAATGCATCATGGCCGGGGCCTTGCATCCTGCATTCGTTTATCATTTTAGCTATTCCCTTTTGCAGATCATTACCTGTTTTTTGAAAGCCAGGCAAAGTTTTATCACCGCCTTTATTAAAATCATCAATGATGGTTTGCAAATTGTTTGCATTGTTGCTGGTACCTATATCAGCTTTCCATTTGGCACTGTTGTTCAGTGTAAGTTCTGTAGCGTTGCCTTCCTGATGATGTTGTGCTGTATCAATTAAATTTAACGGCTCCTTATTTTCCGAAAGTTGTTTTGAGTTACATGACCATAAAATACCCGTGGTTAATATCAGCATTAATACTTTTTTCATTATACTTTACTCAATGTCGTTTTGTTATAAAATAATATTTTTTGTTTACCAGCATTTGCTTTTCAATTTATATTCCACAAGGGGCGAAAAAGTGAATACTATTTTTATGGGACCGACAGAAGCGCTACTATTAAACATCGTTGTGTCACTCACTTGTACCGCATACCATTGGGCAACTTTTCCCACGTTGTATTTAGCGTTTTCGGGATTTTGCAGGTATATTTTTTTAACAGCATTATTCCTTTGCTCAACATCGTCTTTGCCTTGGCGGGGCTAACTTGTACAATTAGTACTTCTTCCAGCAACTAAAGCGAAAAATCCAGGTAACAGCAAACAGTCCTAAAATCAGGCATCAAAAAATTATACATCAAACCCTGTCTTATTTTTAAACCATCCGGTAGCTGGTAAAAAAACAAGACAGTCCTGATATTTTTTCTAATGGGTGGTTTCTCACTGGCCTAATTGCTTTTCTATTTCCAATGCTTTAGGAAACAGGATATTATTTTCGAGGTGAATATGCGTAAATAAATCATCTTCAAATTCCGCCAGCATTTTATACAGCAAACTATAACTTGCACAAGCATCTTCGGGCAATGCGTAATTGTTGCTAAGTGTTCGTATTTCCGCCATGTTCTTGCCTACCAGTTCATGCTCTACCTCCATCCTGTTAATGGGGGTTTGTACTGAACCAAAATGTGCGGCCCGGGCATGTTGATTTTTTTCTTTGGCTGCAACCAGTTCTTTAACATAAGGGAATAATACTTTTTCTTCCTTTACCAGGTGGGCGCTCAACTCTGCATTCACTTCTACCACCAATTGATTAATGCGTAACAATTCCGGATGATGATCTCCATGTACGCTTGCTACTTTGGCGGAATATGTTATCAAATCCGGCAATGACTTTTTTACATAACTGTGATGGGTGTTCACAATATAATCCGCCAGAAAATCAAGGCTCCAGTCGCCATAAGGCAATGGGCGTGCAGTTGGGTTTTTATCCGCATCCTGTAATTCCTGCTCAATCCTGGCTACGTCCAATCCTTTTTCAGCGCAGGCTGCTTTAACGGTTTTCTTTCCGCCGCAACAAAAATCCAGCCCATACTTTTTAAAGATTTCCGCCTTACGCAAATCTTTCGCCGCTATTTGCCCAAGCGTTTCTTCATTCTCGCCGGTAATGCGTTTTGTCATTCTAACCTTCCAGCTTTCCGGTCCCTGTTCCAGATATTCCCAGATAAATATGTTTCCTCTTTCGCTCAACAACTGGTAATAAAGCGGCTTGGGGTCGTGGTCGTTATGAATGGTTAAACTTTCACCTTCTTCCAACGCATCGAAACGAACAAAAATGGTGGGGTGTTTTTGTCTTGGTTCAAGTAATGTTACATTCAGGATGTTTTCTTCTAAAGTTTCCATGTATCTGATATTTTAAGTTTAATAATTTTGTAAAGGTAACATAAGTATCCCAATAAAAGTATTGTAATACTTTTATTGTTTGATATTTTACCCAACAATGACAAAGTACTTTCCATGCATATTAAATCGTTGGAACGGCTGCAATTTAAAATCTAAATAACAAGCAACGGGTGATTTCGATCATGCTATGCCATGCTTTAAAACATAACGAAACCTGTATTGAAAACCTGTTAATAGTTAACCGGATTTTAATCACACTAATAAAACGGCTTTTTTTGATCAAGAAAAGTATTTTCAACCCTTCCTTATTTTAATTTCACTCTGGGCCTGCATATTTTCGAAGTTTGGCCCGGTCAACACCTTACTTTTGATTTGTTTGATAAATTTTCGGGATTTTCCCGGTGGGTATAGGCTTTGGCTATTATTCATTTTAAAAAATATGACTAAACACCTTTAAGACTAAAATTCTAAATGAACAAATGTTAAAGAATTAATATTAGTTATCCAGAAATTGAATTAATATTTTGATTCGGCACGTACTTTGTCTAATCCCTGCTAAATCCATTGTATGGTACCAGATATAATATCCAAAATATTGAATGATTTAACTCAATTATTGGCTGATGATCTAAGTCCTCATTCAATAAGTTACCAATTTGAAAAAATTGCCGCGGTATTAAGCAAAGAAAAAATAAGGATTGAAAGGATTGATTGTAAGGAATATTATCAAGATGGGGATCTCTCTCTTATACTTTTAATGAAAAATCAGGCGCTTGCAAATGCACAGTTTGAACAGGCATCGAAATTCCGGTTTATTGAAATGGAATTATTGATAGAAAAAGGGGATAATGAATTTACCCAATTAAAAACCGAGCCATTTTATTTTGAATATAGAGGAACCTGTATCATTTTTCATTTTAACAAAAGAAAGGTAAATCAACGGCTGATCGCAAATTTGATAGAGGGGTTTAACCTCCATCCTGCTAACGCTACTACCAACAAAATACTCACTTGCTAACAGCTACCGGCAATAATATAGCCTTATACACCACCGCTTAATTAATTGAATTCCTGCACTTCCATAAACCGATAAGGATCAATAGACAAATATTTATTACCCATAGTTGGATATTCGCTCATTTCAAGGGCTAAAAACTGGTTCGCTTCCCTTACCTGCCATAGGTATAGCTTTACAGCGGGGGAACTAAACAGGAATATTTCCGGAAGCATTTCCATTAGCAAACCATTCCAGCAGGCATCTTTTAATTTTTCATTTCCGGCAACATTGTTTGAGTTGCCGGTAGTGTTTCTTTCGCAGTATTGCCTGGAGGCGAACCCGGTGCCTGTCATTAATAATACTTCCTGTTGCGCAGAATTATTTTTCATATACAGAGCGTTTTAATTGCTTATCTGTATAGACGTAAAAAGGGATGTCATAGTATCAAAACGCCTTCGGAAATTATTGTTAAATGTAATAGGGGGCTGGTCGGTTGCAGTTTGGATAATCCTAAATGCAATAAGAAAAAAAACGTAGGGTTATGATAACGTCCATTGCATTACAATTACTAACAGGCATGGATTTACCCTCATATATCCACCCTGTTACAATTTAGGGTAGGATGCTTTGGCCATATTGGGGGTTATTGAAATTTGAATGCCATGATGCAAAGAATAGAATATCGCATACACAGAATTTGATTAGCCTAACATCAGCTTTATGCAGGCAGCTACTTTAAAAAATATTTTTAACCAGGCTTTTTAAATGCATCATCCGTTAGCATTGCCTTATTGAATAAGTAATATTTGCCATCCTTATTATTGCGCCAGTAACGGTTGCCCTGCAGATCATAGTAGTACCTTCCATCCACACTTTTATTTGCAAATTTATCGTTCACTACTATTACCTTGGGTATTGATTCTTTTGGTTTTTGTTTTATTACCGGCTTTATTACCGGTTTTATTGCCAGCGATGAATCAAGCTTTTTTACTACCAGCATAGTATCGCTCTTTATCTTTATATTAGAATTTACTGCCGTACGGTTGGGCAGCGTTTTTTTACTGCAACTTTGAACCGCTATAATAATAAAAACCCCAACTATGCCCTGGAATATTTTATGCATTTATTTCAATTTCATTCCTTATGTCAACAACTTTACCAAAAACTGTTAAAACGGGCATACAAATTTTCTATTTTCACCAGGCCTTGAACAATCCATTGACTTATAACCGGGGCACCTTATAACAAAAGTGGCTATTATTTATTTATAAGGGCATCTCTAAAAACTCTCCTTTTCCTCTCCTTTGGAGAGGATTTAAAGGTGAGGTTAAACAAAAAAAGGAGTTTTTAGAGATGCCCATAATTTACAGATCAGTTGCTGTTTTGTTATTTCCTCAACCCCGCAATTAAATTAATAGTTAGTGCCACCACGAATGTATTAAGCGCAAATGCCAGTAAACCATGCGCCAGTGCGGTTCTCCTGATCTTACCGGAACTTATCTCCACATCCGAAACCTGGAACGTCATCCCGATCACAAAAGCGAAATAAGCAAAGTCAAGATAATCCGGGTTTTTCTCACCAGGAAAATCAAGCGGCCTGCTATCCGGGGTATCATCTTTACCTTCACCATAATACATGTGTGCATAATGAAAAGTAAAGATCGTATGTACCATTATCCAGGAAAGCACCATACCCATTATGGATAAAATTACCGAAAGCGCTTCCCTGCCAGGTGATTGGCCTTTTGAGATCATTAAGAGTAAAACGGTGAACATGCTTGCAAAAGAACTCACTAAAATACTGATCAACACAAAAGGCCTGCTTCCATCATCTTTATTTGCCTGCTTTATGATTTCCGCCACCGGCCGGGTAAAAAAAACGATCCAACTGGTAACGATAAATGAAAGTGCGAATGCATCCCACAGTACGGTAACAGTAAGTACGGTGTTTAAATGGCTGTTACGAATGAATATGAAAGTAATCAACGACATTGCCAGACTCAACAATATCCGCTGAAGCGGGTGCATGCGTAAAAATATATTGCCCGTTTTTTTGTTTTGCAAAGGCGATGACATGCTAAAATGCGTTTAGTGTGCAGGTTTTACTTTGAAATATACACCATATTCCGCTGGTATTTAATTTTCATTCAACAACGGGTGCATCCCAATGATCGCTTTACTATAAAGCCCGTGGCCGGTGAGACACCGGTCTCGGCTAGGCTGCTAGTTTACTATTCAGGTAATAACCGGGAGTTTATGATTTTCCAATGCTACACTATTATTTTTAAATATTACCAATGGTCAAAATAAAAAAGTAAATTAGCAATTGACAATGTTGGTCAATAAGCGGCAATAGCTCAGTTGGTAGAGCATTAGCTTCCCAAGCTAAGGGCCGAGGGTTCGAATCCCTTTTGCCGCTCCGATATTTTTTCTCCATCTTAACCGCCAGCTCAGGCAATAAAAAATTTAAAGTATAATTACAAGCCTGCAAATGCCTCCAAACTGTAGTAACCATGATGTAAGGCTGAGGTTTCATTGAAAATATACGGTACAAGAGTACCCAAATAAACCGTGGCTGTTGTTTCACTCATTACAAAGGGGAGAAAATTTACAGGTCATTTATTTTTAAAGGGCGGCTTAATATGAATACCCTGTTTTGAACCCGGCTATGCTGGTTAGCGAAGGTCTGGAATTTAAAGCTGGTAAAGCCCCTAACTAAAGATAGTGAGCGATAAAATGTTCATTGCTTCAACATCCAGTCCGTATTTTGCAAATGAATGTTGTAAGTTGTTAATGCTTCACCCTAATATACTTTTCGATATTTATTCGGTTTATTCCCGCACTTTCAACTTTCTCTACTCCGCTTTGAATAAGTGTATCATTTTTTATGAGAATGGTAAATCTAAAATCATTACCCTCCCAATTTCTGTCGCTGCAATATTCTAAATGTTCGGTATATAAGCTGTCTGTAATTGAATAACTGCCCCCTCCTGAAACGAAAACAGGAACAGAGTCTTTTCCCTTGCTCAAGTCATGCTGTAAAAAAGCAAAATGCGTATCGTTGATGATTTTAATGAAGGATATATTTTTTGTATAATGGGTCACTACAGTATCACCCTTCTCGATAAGCGTACCCGTAATTAGCTGCCAGGTGCCTGCTACAGGTATTGGAGATGGTTTTAATGCATTACCGTCCTTTTTTCCATCGCACGACATTAAGATTAAGGCTGTGCCTGTTAATACAAATACTATTTTAATTTTCATGGTTTTATAATTTCTTACGAAGTTTCTGCATTTGCGAAGGTTAGGAATTTGGAGCTGGCCAAGCCCGCCATCAAAGCTAAATTGAAAACAAATGTACAATTTCCGAACAAAAGTCCCCAATGATCGTCGGGTCCGGCAATATGTACCACACAACTTTGAAATAGCATCAGTTTATTGTATAATTTTATTTGAAACTATTTGATATGTCCCTAAATCGTATTTTGGCATTTAGCAGCTCCAGGGTGGGCAATAGTGGTTACCTCGAAACAGCCGCCCCGGTTATTAAAGATTTTTTGGGTGATAAAGTGTTGAATATAGCATTCATCCCTTTTGCCCTCGTTGGTAATGACTATGATGAATATGCATTGATGGTGAAAAAGGGCCTGGAAGGTTTACCCTTTTCGATTGATACAGTTAAGTCTGTTAATGCAAAAGAGGTGATTGAAAAAGCGGATGTTATTATGGTCGGTGGTGGTAATACTTTTAAATTGCTGCATGATATTTACGAATTAAAATTGCTGGATATTATTCGTGATAAAGTAAATAAAGGTGCGCCGTATATTGGATGGAGTGCCGGATCGAATATTACAGGGCCCACCATTGGTACCACCAATGATATGCCGGTAATAGAACCCAAAAGTTTTAATGCCCTGGGATTGTTCCCTTTTCAGATAAATCCACATTACACCAACGCAAAACCCGAAGGGCATAATGGAGAAACCCGTGACCAACGCCTGGAAGAATTTATCAAACTAAACCCTGGCCTGCCCATTGTAGGTTTGCCTGAGGGCACTGCACTAAAGCTGGAAAACGGGGTGCTTCAATTTATTGGGCAATTGCCAGGTATTTTGTTTTATGCGGAAGTTAAACAGGATGAAACAATCCGAAAAGAAATTAGTGCAAATGATGACCTTTCCTTTTTATTATGATTTAGAAGCTGTATGCTTTTGGTACATGGCTTGTAAAAAATTTTCATATAACGGCCTCTTTATTTTAATTTCAGTTCTTATAGTGCGCAAGGGATAAATTAGTATTATTTATTTGTCACAATCACCCAATAAAATATGCTCCCGAATTAATTTAAAACGCAATTAAAGTTCCCCAATGGTATTCAGTACAAGAGGGCGATGCAACGATGTTGAGCAAGGAAATATAGCTTGGACAAAAAAACTGTATTTCGAAATCCCGGCCTGTGCCGAACCTTCGGCATTTTAATCGGGAATGCTCAATGCTTCACTGCCCGGACAAATATTTTTCCTCACTTTTTTATCCTTTATGCGGTATGAATATTAAATTGTTTACTACGCCCAATTACAGTAGCTTATCTCATTTTATTACTGACCACCCGGCATGGAGCCTGGCTGAGTAGCTCAACAGGGAGGATTGTATAGCAGCATTTAAGCCTGGTAAATAAAAATGCATTTATTTAATTCTGCGAATGGCGGGGAATTTTGAAATTGCCTAATTTGCCTCTTTAAAAAAATGAGATGAGTTATCATGTTTGCACAAATAGAATATCCTGAAAAGCTGCTACCCGAAGAGTTGGATAAATATTTGGCCAATGGATGGTTTAGAATGCGCCAAACCATTTTCACTACCCATTTCCTGCACTTTGATCAGCGGTTTTATTCAGCTATCTGGCTAAGGGTGGCGCTGGATAATTCTATTTATGACAAAAGATACCGTACCCTGCATAAATTAAACAAGGGTTTCAGGACTGAAATTAAAAAAGCAGGCATTGGGGCCATTACCGCACAACACGAATCACTCTTTCAGCATTACAGGCAATCCATTTCATTTGACGTTTCACCCACACTACAGGAACTGCTGTTTGGCAACGAAACCTATAACAGGTTTAATACATACCAGGTAAACATGTACGATGGCGAAACAATGATTGCGGCGGGCTTCTTCGATTTGGGAAAAAAGAGTGCGGCGGGTATTACCTGCATCTATCACCCGGCATATAAAAAATACAGCCCGGGCAAGTACCTGATGTATTTGAAAATGGATTTTTGTAAACATCGCCAGTTGGAATATTTCTATCCCGGTTATGTGGCGCCCGGCTACAATTCTTTCGACTATAAACTTGAAATAGGTAAAGCAGCAATTCAATACCTGCAGCTTTCCACCATGCAATGGCTGCCTTATAACCCAATTGCTCCCACGCAAAATCCACTACAGGAGATGCTTGAAAAGTTGACGGATTTGCAGGCTTGCCTTGTAAAAAACAGTATTCCCAATACTTTCTCGTACTATAAGTTTTTTGAAGCCAATTTAGATCCCTTTTATTACGGTAATGAATTATTTGATTTCCCGGTTTTCTTGTATTGCTTTGCTGGCGCTGATACTTCCTTTCATAGCATAATCGTATATGATGTATGCGATGCGAAATATCACCTGCTTCAATGTAGTTTTGTTATCAATATTGGCTTTCAACCGGATGGCAACACGATTTTTGACACCGGTTTGCTGAAAGTGGAACACCAGTTATTTTCAACATCGGCCCCTGAGGAAATGGGCGCACATTTATCGGGCTTTTTGGAAAATATATAATGGGGCCCGGAGTGTTTTCGCCAGAGGGATTGAATTTGGTATTCTAAAAGGGTTGGTTTTGTTATCGTTTACCTTTTAATCCCACCAAAGAGGAATCAGAGCTGGCCTTGGGCATGTGAGTGACAATCCCTATAATAGGAAGAAGTTGATCTTGATATGAAAGCCAGTGCTTTGGCGTGTGGTGAAATTGCAGAAGGCGCTATACCAACCCACTGCCGGAATAACAAAGATTTAATGAGTTTCTTGGATGCTGTTAAAAAAATGCGGGAGGGCGGGTGTGCTAATAAATATCCGTCAGTTATGTTATCTTACATTGAACAAACTACGGGAGATTATCATTATAATCCACCCGGCAACACATAACCGGCATCGCAACATTTGATTTACAATCAGGAATACCGTTCGATGCGAAAATCCGAAAGTCGTACTTCAGCACACAACAAATAATGCAAAAAGGAAATTTTTTATTACTCATAATTTTACTGGCGCTGTTTACAGGATGTGCTGTAAGCAAGAACTATAACCCCGCCAAAAAATTTTCAAAACAGGAACTACAACAGGATTATTCACTGCTTAGGGATATTCTTGAAAAAAAACACCCCGCCCTTTACTGGTACACCCCGGAGGACAGTATGAATTATTATTTTGACAGCCTCTATGATAATATTGGCGATTCGATGACAGAGCTCCAGTTTGGCTGGAAAATACTGGCGCCCCTTACAAATAAGGTACACTGCGGGCATACCAGCTTTGGTATGAGTAAAAACTGGGGTAAGTTTATTAAGGGCAAACGGATCCCCTCCTTTCCACTACACGTAAAATTATGGGGCGATACAATGGTGGTAACAGGCAACCTTAACCGAAAAGACTCCATTATCAAAAGAGGAACCTTGCTCACTTCCGTAAATGGTGTTCCAAACCGGGTACTCATACATAGAATGTTTCAGTATCTTCCATTGGATGGCTATTCGGAGAATGTAAATTACGTCCGCCTCAGCAGTAATTTCCCCTATTACCACCGCAACATATTTGGAATTTACAAAAATTACCGCATTGGGTATATTGACAGCGCCGGAAGAGAAAGGGTTGCCTTGTTGCCCATGTATAATCCTTTGGCTGATACCAGCGATAAGAAACAAAAAATGGTACGGGTACCAAAAATTCCCCGGCAAAAAATTATAAGGGAACGAAGAGAAAGCACCCGCTCCCTGGAGATAGACACCAGTATGCAAACCGCGACTTTATTACTTAATACTTTTTCAAATGGCGATGGAAGGCATTTACGGCCCTTCATAAAGCGGTCCTTTAAAAAAATCAGCAAACAACAAATAAAAAATTTAATAATTGACCTGCGCAGCAATGGCGGTGGAGATGTAAATATGTACGTAAAGCTTACCCAATTCATACGAAGCGCTAAATTTAAAATAGCTGATAGTTCTTATGCTGTTGCAAAAAATCTTGCGCCATATACTGCTTACATCAAACACGGATTATTTTATAATATCGGTTTGTTTTTTGCCACAAAAAAACATCGTGACGGCAATTACCATTTTGGATTTTGGGAGCGGCATACCTATCATCCTAAATCCACCAATCATTTTGACGGTAAAGTGTATGTACTCACCAACGGCCCTACATTTTCCGCATCCACCCTGTTTTGTAATGCGGTAAAGGGCCAGGCCAATGTAACCATCGTGGGAGAAGAAACGGGTGGTGGCTGGCATGGCAACAGTGGTATCATGATACCAGAAATTACCCTGCCCATAACAAAATTAAGGGTGCGGCTGCCCTTATTCAAATTAGTACAATATAACCATGTACCAAAAAACGGAAGAGGAATTAGCCCTGATATTTTTATTCCACCTACAGTAGAAGGTGTAAGACAAAATATTGACAGAAAGATGGAGATTGTAAAAGGAATGATCAGGTTTTCAGAAGAAAATAGCAGGTAAAAATAAACTAACGCAAACTAAAATCATCACTATCCCTCCAAAAAGGAAACTTTGTCCGCACTTCTTCCAAATGTTCTTTTTGCAATGTAATGGTAAACACGTCCTCTTCATCGGCCACATGGTACAATACTTCGCCCAGCGGATCTATCACTAAACTGTTACCGCTATGATTGATATTATTTCCATCCCTGCCCACGCGGTTTACACCCACCACATAACATTGGTTTTCGATGGCCCTTGCACACAACAAGGTTTTCCAGGCATGATTTCTTTTCTCAGGCCAGTTGGCAACGTAGATCAATATATCATACTCCAGGTTAAAACCGGAGCTTTTTTCCGTTCCAGCCGAAGCCGTCAAACTTTCATCACCAGGCTTATCTTTTTGCAATACCCGGTTTCTTGCCCACACGGGAAACCGTAAGTCATAGCAAACCTGCAGGTTTATTTTCCAACCCTTAACGGATGCGATCAAACGCTTATTACCTGCCGTATAATGTTTATCTTCTTCCGCATACGAAAACAAATGGCGTTTATCATAGTATCCAAACTGGCCGTTTGGCAACATCCAGATGAGCCGGTTATAATACAGGTCATTTTCTTTTATCATTAAACTGCCGGTTAAAATAATTTTATTCGTAGCTGCAACTTCTTTCATCCATTGCACTGTTTCACCATCCATTGTTTCGGCCAGCAACTTTGCCTGCATGCTAAAGCCGGTACTGAACATTTCCGGTAAAACAACGATTTCCGTTTTTTCCTCCAGATCATTTATTTTATTTTCCAGCATCTGAAGGTTGGCAGCTTTATTTTCCCATGCAAGGTTCGTTTGTATGGTGGTGATAGTAAGGGGTGACATTTGTTTTTATTTAATACAAAGGTACAACGGCCCGGGCTATTTATATCTTAGGTTGCATTTCAAGTTCCCGCTATCTATTTGTTCACCAGCAAAAGTATTTCATGGCATCATCCCTGTCTGCCTGACGCAGTCAGGCAGGATTGTGTTGATAATCCCGATAGCGTATGCGTATCGGGACAGTCTATCCCGATAGAGAAGCGTATCGGGGCCCTTCTATACAACTATACTTTTTTGTTGTCCGGGCAGAAGAATTTCAATTAGGCATCGTTGCATCGCCCTCTTGTACCGCATACCATTGGGGAACTTTAATTGCGTTTTATGTTCAACGCATCAAATTTCTTCGTTCCGTAGGGACATAATATCTGCCGGATGGGACTGTATAAATACTTTGCGGATAAACATGCCAGTCATCAAATGCTACCTTTTCTCCATCCGGTGACCAGGCCGGATCGTTGCCCCCTTCTGCCC
>JANOTW010000243.1:0-2298 GCA_031416575.1 Ferruginibacter sp. | reverse complement strand
CCGTAAATTAGTTTTAGCTGGCTCATTAAAAGGAGTAGTCAATTATTTAAACTCCAGAAGGTATTCATACCGCTACAGCAGAACTGATATTGAAAATTATATGTTTGAAGATTCATTTTTCGCTGGCCTGAAATAAATTCGTCCAGGCAATTTATCCATTCAACCATCCCGGGTTATTCATGATTCATAAGTAATTGGTTCTATTTCTCCTATAAAACCACCTGCATGCTTTACCGCCAATCTGTTGTAGCCAGTGGTATGTTTCGACAAAAAAAAATCTGTACCTTTAATTTCGAAACCATTCCAGGAACCTTCCTGATACTAATACTAATAATTGTATTATTTTGATTATTATCGCTGAAACATCTATGAATTATACTGTTAAATTAAGCGTTCTTTTTACGTTATTGTTTGTTATATCCGGCATAATGGCGCAGGGTACAAATGCATCCTTAAAATTTGACAAGGCAGCATATTATTCAGCGCTTTCAAGTGGTAGTGTCGCTGATGTCAATTCCGTTTTAGCGAACCTGGAAAAAAATACTATTCCTGAAAAGAAAGCATACGAAGGTGCTTTATTGATGAAGAAGGCCGGGTTGTTATCCAAAGCGAAAGATAAATTAAGCTTGTTTAAATTGGGCCGTACAAAATTGGAGGCTGCCATAAAAAATGAACAGGGTAATATAGAATATCATTTTCTTCGCTTGATTATTCAGGAAAATGCGCCCAAAATTGTCAAATACCAACATGACCTTGAAAATGACATGGAGCTGGTACGCTCATCTTTTAAAAAACTAACCCCCGTTGTTCAACAGGCAGTAAGTAATTACAGCAAAAAATCAAGATTTTTGAAACCAGCAGACTTTTAATTTTGCATCCTATGAGTAAAAAGATCCTGGTTATTTATTATACCCAATCGGGGCAGTTGGGCGATATTATTGACAACTTTACTTCACCGCTGGAAAATGCCGGTAATTTGATAGAAAAAGTTTGTATTCAACCCCTAAAGCGCTATCCTTTTCCCTGGACGGGCAAAAGTTTTTTCGCACAAATGCCCGATTGCGTTTTACTTATGCCGACTGAACTTCAGCCCTTTCAAATAAAAGAAAACAGGTATGACCTGGTCATACTCGGCTACCAGGCCTGGTTTCTGTCGCCATCCATTCCTGTTAATTCCATATTGCTTCATCCATCCGTATTGGCTGTTTTAAAAAACACACCTGCTGTAACCATTACAGGCGCCAGAAATATGTGGATCAGTGCAATGGAAGACATTAAAAAAATATTGAGAAAAGCAGAAGCCAACCTGGTGGGCAACATAGTGCTTGTAGATAAACATCATAATTTCGTAAGTTTTGTAACCACCCTTTACTGGATGTTTACGGCAAAGAAAGACCGTTATTTAAATATTTTTCCAACGCCAGGCGTATCGAAGGAAGATATTGCGAATACCAATATATTTGGAGCTACTGTGGAAAAATACCTGCAGATGGGGAAATGGGAAGGCTTACAGAATGAATTGGTGCAACAAAGAGCGGTGGAAGTAAAATACAATTTAATGTTCATTGAATCTAAAGCAAAACGAATATTTGGGCTATGGGCCAACTTCATTGTAAAAAGAAAAAAAAGAACAGCCTGGCTTGTTGTATTCAAATATTATCTTTTAATTGCACTGTTTATAGCAGCCCCGGTCATGTTGACTTTAGATGCCATTTTTTTTAAACCATTTTCACGGAGCCGCATAAAAAAACAAAAACAATATTATTCAGACGTTAAATAATTCCCGTACAAATGTCGCTTAACCCGGTTTATATTACTAATACGGCTGTGTTTTTTCCAAACGAACCTGTGTCCAATGATGAAATGGAGGAGTTTCTCGGGTACATAGATAATAAGCCTTCCAAATCAAAAAGAATCGTTTTAAGAAATAACGGTATCACTAACAGGTTTTATGCGCTTACCAGGGAGGGTAAGCCAACACATACCAATGCGGAGATGGCTGCGATGGCCATAAGGGCATTATTTGGAAATGATGCAGGCCAGTTAAAAAGTATAGAATTACTTTGTTGCGGCACCTCCTCTCCAGATCAGATGATGCCATCCCATGCGGTAATGGTGCATGGTTTATTGCCTGAAACAAAGGCGATTGAAGTAGTATCACCCTCAGGTGTATGCTGTGCTGGTATGCACGCTTTTAAATATGCCTGGTTATCTATTAAAGCAGGCGAAATTCACCAGGCGGTAGCCACAGGGTCTGAAAGATTTTCCGCTTCATTGGTTGCAAGTGTTTTTGAGGAT
>JANOTW010000242.1:0-3682 GCA_031416575.1 Ferruginibacter sp. | reverse complement strand
TTGTTCAGGGTTTTGATTCATTGATTGGTGTAAGGAAGCAACAATTTACATTAAATGTTGATGTAAAATATTAAAGGGATTGATTATGTTAAATTTAGTTACAGATAAATATTTTTTTTGGATTTTACTCATGCCTTTTAGAAATCCGATTACCACCCAAAATGTTTTTTTTGCCTTTGTCGGCCTTCCGCTCTTTTACTTTCAGTCATTATAATTTAACTAAATCGTGGGCCGTAGTTGTGTGTTTTCACCAACGAACAAAGTTACCCATACTGAGTAATCATTTACGTTCCGAAGGAACGTTTGGTGCGGTTTCATAAAATTCCTACCCACCAAAAGCCCCTGGAACTTAGGAAACTATTGATGTTGTTCACATGGTGAACCAAATACTTAATCCGAATAATTAAATTGACAGTTGTAAACCTTTTGTTTTTTTGTTGTTTGTCACAAGCATACCCCACTTAAGTTAAACAATGAAAATTAGCTTGCACCATAAATTAAACCTTTATAAAACAGGCATAAAAAAAGCAACCGGTACAAACCGGTTGCCACAAATAACAAACTTTTTATTTATAAAAAATTATCAATTATCAATTAACGAATTATCAATTACCAAAGCCTTCTCTTCTAACCACCTGCCCCTGCCCCATCCTGCTATTACATGCTTTTCGCTGTGATAGGACGAACGTACCAATGGCCCGCTTTCTACATAATCAAATCCCATATCATATCCAATTTCCCTCAACTCTTTAAATTCATCGGGATGCACAAAACGCTGCACCTGCAAATGTTTTTTATCGGGTTGTAAATATTGGCCAATCGTAATTACATCCACCTGGCTATCTTTTAAGTCCTGCATGGTTTGTACTACTTCTTCCATGGTTTCACCCAGCCCAAGCATAATACCGCTTTTGGTTCGCATGCCGCCTTGCTTAAGAATGCGCAGGGTTTCCATACTGCGCCAGTATTTAGCCTGTATGCGTACCTGTTTGGTAAGCCGTTCTACGGTTTCAATATTGTGCGAAACTACCTCAGGGGCCGCATCCATAATGCGCTGGATATTTTCAGCTTCCGCTTTAAAATCAGGTATCAGGGTTTCTAAAGTGGTAGCGGGATTTAAAGCTTTGATCGCTTTAATGGTATTGTACCAGATGATACTTCCGCCATCTTTAATTTCATCCCGGTCCACGGATGTTACTACCGCATGTTTTACTTTCATCAAATGTATCGCTTCGGCTACGCGTTGTGGTTCGTCCCAATCAACCGGCTCCGGCCTGCCGGTGGCTACTGCGCAAAAGCCGCAACTCCTGGTGCAAATATTACCCAAAATCATGAATGTGGCTGTTCCCTCGCCCCAGCATTCACCCATGTTGGGGCAATTGCCACTTTCGCAAATGGTATGTAGTTTATGGGTATCTACCAAATTACGTACATGCTTATATTCTTCACCAGTAGGCAATTTCACACGAAGCCAGTTTGGCTTTTTAGGTTTTTGTTCTACCACACCATCAATTACCGGTAACTCTATCATTGAATGAAATTATTTATTTATTAAAAAGCAATTTGTGGAAATGGGCGATATTGAATATTTCAAGATTCATTGTCTGCCTTTCAACAACGATCAACCATCAACCATTAACCATTAAACCATCCACGATCAACGATCAACGAACAACGATCAACGATCAACCTAAAACCCTCACTGTCTATTTCCGTCTGCCAAACATAACGGAAACATAAGCGCTAATAAAATACTGTTTGGGTTTTACATATACCAGTTGCTGAATTTTTTTACTGTAAAATTCTCCTGTCACCCCCACTTCTATCGCACTTAGCATCTCATTATATTTTCCGTAATCAAATCTTAAAGCAGCTTTGGCGTAAAGGCCAGGGTTTACTTTCATTTGTCCCCATCCTTTTCCTATACCCGAACCGGAGACCTGTAAGGTACGGATAAGGGCGAGGCTATTGGTAAACAAAAGGCTGTCTGCCTGATAGCCTGGCGGAGCAGTATTGATTAAGCTACTATCATTACTTTCATACCTTAGCAACTTTCGGTTACCTTTTTTCAGGTCATTTATTTCAAGGTTATAAGGCCGCAATAAAGCTAAAGTAATACCACCTCCAAAATTGCCCGTTACACTTACACCGTTGCGGTTTGTTTTATTACCCAACAGGATTTGTTGCTGCACGCCAATTTTTACCGGGTAGAAATAATTGATTTTACCATATATAAAAGGTAATGAAGGAATAGCGCTGTTGGGTTCCCTGCTTTCTTTCGGGTGCTTTCTTTCAGAAATATCCAATTGAAACAACAACGCTTTCTTGATTGATTTGCCCCTGCCCACTTCAAAGAAGCCACCATACCCATCAGATGTAAGTTTAAAACCGAAGGCATTATGTTTATGATAAGCAATAACGCCCTCCTCTTCCTGCTTGATGAGCTCATTGATCTGTTGCTTTCGTTCATCCCGCCTTTCCTTTTTAGTCAATTGTGCTACAGAGGGTAAAGTGGCTAACACTGCCAGGCAAATAAAAAATAATTTACGCATAATAGGTTTTTACTTTCAGTAAATTTATACAAAAATAGTACAATGACAGCAACCATTCAATACGAAGGCAATTTAAGATGTAATGCCCAACATTTACAAAGCGGCACCATTGTAGAAACAGACGCCCCTACGGATAACAGGGGAAAAGGCGAACGCTTTTCACCAACAGACCTTGTATGCTCCGCCCTTGCAACCTGCATGGCCACTACCATGGCGATAAAAGCCAGTGATATGGATATTGAATTAAAGGGGTTAACCGTGGACGTTAAAAAAACCATGCAAAATGACCCCCGCAGAATTTCTAAAATTGATGTTAAAGTTTCCTTTCCATCCTCATTGGTATTGGATGAAAAGGATAGGGTCATTTTGCAGCGGACAGGTGATAACTGCCCGGTGGTAAAAAGCCTGCACCCGGATATTGTTTTGAATATAGAATATTGCTGATAACGGTTGCCGGATTTTTTGATGGCTGGATTATTTCATTTGGTTGGTTACCGCTAATTATTTGTTGCAGTATTTTAGATGATAATGCCTGATGAATGGATTTTTTGATTATTGATCCTTTCCATATACCCATATTTTATTGTTGTTCCGGCAGAAGTATTTCATGGCATTCCCGAAAAAATCGGGATTTCGCAATACAGTTTTTTGTCCAAACTATATTTCACTGCTCAACATCGTTGTGTCACTCCCTTGTACCGCATACCATTGTGGATCTTTAATTGCGTTGTATGAAACAATTCTAAAATTATATCCCGTCAAATTTTTCAGCCATAGCTAATAACCACTACCAGCTACTCTTTATGCTCTTTACTTTATCCATGGCCCGGCAAGTTTTTTACAATTCAATTTGAGTGCCTGTTTATTAAATTATTGATTGATAACCAGGTAAAATTTTCGAATTATTTTATTTAAAGTTAGCTGTGGCGCTTAATTGATAATAAATGAAACATGCTTTAATTGAATATCAGAGCGGGGTAAGTGTTTGTGGCCTCAGCAATTTGTTGCCCACCGCACATTCAAGACAGCGTTTTTGATTGCAGTATTCATTTTTTAATTGAATGAGCGCCTGCGAATCAAAGGCGTTCTTATTGTCAATCCCCAATAAAGTAAATCCTTTTGTGATGCTG
>JANOTW010000241.1:0-2340 GCA_031416575.1 Ferruginibacter sp. | reverse complement strand
CCGGGCTGAGAAGCTATGTGGATCATCGTTGCATCGCCCTCTTTTACTGAATACCATTGGGGAACTTTAATTGCGTTGCAATTAGAGAAACATAAGGTAGTTAAATAGATACACTTGTAATATTGCGCAGGCGCCAGCTTTTTCCCTAACTAAGAATAAAAGTGCAATTTGATTTTCCGTTACTGCTATTACTCAAAATTTTCGTCTTCAAAAACATCCGCCACCGAAAGTTGGTCATCTCCATTTTCATGCATTTTTTTAAACGATTTTCCCCAACCTTTTCTGGGAATAGTCTTAGGTTTGATAATTATATATTCCTTTTCCAGAATTAATTCAACAGTATCTTTAATGTTGTATTTTTCTATTAAAGTCTTGGTCAAACGAATTCCTTTCGAATTTCCAATTGATATTACTGAGATTTCCATAAAATTAATCTGTGATTATAAAGTAATTACAACAAATGCACTTTCCAAAATTAATTTGGGATGCACCCATTAATTTTGCCCATTGTTGATCTAATTGCACCCAACATTATCATTTTACCGCATTGGCTCCCATTACCAAATGCTCCAGGTTTTGTTCTTTAAAAAACACTTTGGAGATATTGCCGGCTTTGTCTAATAGTTCATTCAATTTTGGTTGTTGTTTGCCCAGCATTTGATATGTTTTCTGCAACGCCTCCTCTTCGGTAATAGTTGAAGTTTGCAGCAGCGCTTCTTTTACGGCGATAATGTGTAACCCGTTATCCTTTAATTTCCCAAGTTCCTCAATTAGCCAGCTCAATGCAAAAAGATAATGCTGCTCCAATAGCAATACATGATTAGCCCCCGCCGCATCCGGCATTTTATTAAAAGGGGAAGTGGTGATTTCTTTGGTGCGATACTTTGTTAAATGCTTAAGGGCGGTTTTGTTTTTTTCTAATTGTATAGCGCCACGAACCGCCTGTGGGTAAATACATAACCAACGCAACTTACGGCGTAACTCATGTACCTCCGCCTCCATATTTACAAAGTGATAATTTGTATTTTGGGTATCCTCTATCAAATTGTATATTGATTCACCATAAAATTCAGCCATCAGTTTTACTTCATCTTCTTCGTTCAGCCAGTCAGCTTCAATTAGCTTTTTTTGAATTTTGGTGATGCGGTTGTTCTCAGGCAACAGCCAGTCATTCTCCGTAAGCATCTCATTGAGGCTTTGTATTTTTTCCCTGCTTTGCGCCTGCAGGTAGGTGATTAAGGGTGCCGGTATCTTTTTATTATTTACCAGGTCTTTGGCGGTCATATCATAATAGTCTATTGCTCCCAAAGCATCTTCCAGTAATTTAAAATGTTCTTTTATTTTGGTGAATTTCTTCTTGTTGTGGAAACCGGCGTACATTTTTGATAATGCCTCCAGCATAAACAATGGCGTACGGGCATTATTGCGGTATAGCCACAGCGCAGGATTTTTTTGTTTGGCGGCGGTGGTTAATATGGGTTGCAGTTGATTGAAGAAATAATTAAATCTGGATAATCCGGGTTTCATTTTAATGAGATTTATGAGTGAGTAAGAATTAATTAAGAATTAAGAATTAAAAATTAAGAATTAAAAATGAATGCTGTATTTTAATTGATTAAATTTTCAGGGATCAAATGGTGAATATTGCCCATTGCCCATTGCCCATTGCGCATTGCCCATTCAGCATTCACCATTGCCCATTCACGTCAATTACTTTTCAAAAAAAGCAACCGTACCGCCCACCCAGGTTTTATCTTTATTATAGCGGGTGCCAATCATTTTCCCTTTACTTAACCTGGATAAATTGTGTACCGCTTTCGGCCTTGCCCAGCCTTGTTTCCAAAAATAAAATAAGCGAATTTCAGCCTTGGCAGGTTCATCCGGGGTTTCTATTACATCCGCGTATTTTACCTTTTTTTGCAATATCCAGTTATGAGGGTCTTTCACATTGTCAATATCTGCCTGGGTTACATCAATTACCACTCCCATTCCGGCAAATGAGAACAGCGGCTTTAGAACATAATTATTAAGATCGGCAGGTATTGCTTTAATCTCATCCAGGTAAAAGGTAGCGGGCACAAAAGGATTGCGAATCAGTGGCAGGGTAAACTTACTGATCCGGTAAAACCAGTTGGGATGAGGGACCCACTCTACCTCCCATGGATGGGTGATATCAATGATATGTCCCAAATCTTTTTGTTGATGAAGGTCATCAAATATCAGGCGGTTATAAATTCTTTTGATCTCTGTTTTATTGCCATTCACTTCATAAAATAATTTATTTCCTTCACCAATGAGTTTGGTCAGGCAAACGGTTTTGATGCCCAGCACGTCTTCCGT
>JANOTW010000240.1:0-23211 GCA_031416575.1 Ferruginibacter sp. | reverse complement strand
TGGCATTGCAAATTAATTTCAATTATTTTTTGTTGCCATTTATTATTGATAGACATATTTGTTTGGTTGGTTATACGATTGGCCGGTTAACCGATTGGCCAATTGTTCAATTGCCCGATTGTAGAGACAAGGCATTGCCTTGTCTCTACGTTCCCGAAAAATGCCGAAAGGTCGGCACAGGTCGGGGTGTTCCAAAAGGGGGTAAAAATTGTTATAATAAAACACAATTAAAGATCCCCAATGGTATTCAGTACAAGAGGGCGATGCAACGATGACGCCATAAAATACTTCAGCCCGGACAAAAAAAAATGGTTGTATAGAAGAGCGGACCACAAGCCCCAAAATACTGTGGGGTGGGCTTGCTACAACGATGATGCCCCCAACAATACTGTTTGGGCAGGCCATGAAAAACTTCTGCTGGTGAACAAACAATTAAGCAGCATAATTTGGAATGCGCACTATTGCCCGGAGTTGTGTAATTCATTTTGTAAAAATATTTATAATAGTAAATACTATTTCATAAGTTTGAACATTGCCTGTTACACAAGGGTATTAAATTATAAGTAACCTTCAGGTAATGTTCTTTTTTTCAAATCTTTTTTTTAAATTTTATCGCCATTTATGAACCATCCCAAAAGATCATTTCAAATCCTTGTTTTCTTATCAGCATTTATTCCGGCCTTGGTATCGGGCATTGATACCAAAGATACCAGGATGCTGGCCCAGCCCGCCATCAGCGCCCATCACACCGCTTTTATTTATGCCGAAGACCTTTGGGTGGCCAATGCCGATGGCACACAGCCCAGGAGGATGACGGTTGATGAGGGTGTTGAATCGGACCCCGTTTTTTCACCGGATGGAAGCATGATCGCCTTTAGTGCGCAATATGAAGGTAATACCGATGTATATATCGTGCCGGTGGAAGGTGGCATACCTGTGAGGCTTACCTGGCATCCGGGTGCGGACATTGTAAGGGGCTTTACACCGGATGGAAAAAATGTTTTGTTTATGTCGAGGCGTGCGGTTTTTAATAACCGCTTTACTCAATTGTTTACGGTGCCGGTTACTGGTAGTTTCCCGGTACAGTTGGAGATTCCCAATGCCTTCCATGCTTCTTATGCCCCTGATGGCAAGTCAATGGCATTTACGCCACTTTATGAGGCCTTTCGTCAATGGAAAAATTATCGGGGCGGTACCATTTCCAATATTCAGCTATTTTCTTTTATCAATAAATCAGTTGTAAAAATTCCGCAGCCGCAAGGTGGTTGTAATGATACAGAGCCGATGTGGATGGGTGATAAAGTTTATTTTTTAAGCGACCGCAATGGTGAATTTAACCTGTTCGCTTATTCCGTTGCGTCAAAAGAAATAAAGCAACTGACCAATTTTAAAGACTTCCCTATCATTAACCTGGCAACCGGCGGTGGCAGGATCATTCTTGAACAGGCCGGCTATTTACATGTGTTGGATGTTGCTTCGCCGGCAGTTAAAAAACTAACCATTGGCATCGCCGCTGATTTGCTTGAACTGCGCCCGCGTTTTGTAAGAGGGGGAAGATATATTCGCAGCGGAACTATTTCGCCATCAGGGTCAAGGGCTGTATTTGATTTTAGAGGTGATATCATGACCGTGCCTGCTGAAAAAGGTGATGCCCGCAACCTGACCAACACTACCAGTGCGCACGAAAAATACCCGGCATGGTCACCAGACGGAAAATCCATCGCTTATTTCTCGGATGCCGGCGGCGAGTATGCGCTGCATATTAAACCGCAGGACGGTAAAGGGGACGCAAGGGCAATTCAGATGAAGGGTACGGGTTTTTATGCTTATCCCAGGTGGTCGCCCGACAGTAAAAAAATATGTTATGTGGATAATGGAAGAAATTTGTACATCCTGGATGTAACCACGGGCGTTAGTAAAAAAATAGATTCGGATGAGTTGTATATGCCGGGGCCATTCCGTAAACAATTTGGTGACTGGTCATCCGATTCCAAATGGCTCGTGTTTACAAAAGTAACTGGTACTTATTTTAAAAAAGTATTGCTGTATTCAGTTGACCAGGATAAAATATTTCCTGTTACGGACGGGTTAAGCGATGCATCCGAACCGATATTTGACCGCAGTGGAAAATACCTTTTCTTCTTTGCTTCCACTAATGCCGGACCGGTGGTAAATTGGTTCGATCAATCGAATAACGATATGCGTGTAACGAAATCCATTTACCTGCTTACACTTTTAAAAGAAACCACTTCGCCATTTGCGAAGGAAAACGATGAAGAAGAAATACAGCCGGATGAAAAAATAAAAAAGGATAAAAAAGATAGCGCCGATTCGGACAAAAAACCAGTGCCGTTTAAAATAGACCTGGATGGTATTGAAAACAGGATCATTGATATTCCTGTAAAAGAAGGTAATTATTATGGGTTGGGTATGGGTAATAAAGGAGAGTTATTGTATATTTCTTCGGACGAAAATGATGGAACACGCAAGATGCACAGGTTTGACATGGAGAAAAGAAAGGATGAGGAGGTAATGGAGCTGGATGGTTACGAAATTTCGGCCAATGGTAAAAAAATGTTGTATGCAAAGGGGAGTAACTGGGGCATTAGTGGTACGGGCCAAAAACCAGGTAGCACGGAAGGAATGCTCAATACAACCGACCTTCAACTGAAATTTGATCCTATAGCCGAGTGGCCCAATATTTTTGATGAGGCCTGGCGGATAAACCGCGATTACTTTTATGATCCCGGTATGCATGGAGCGGATTGGAATGCCATGAAGAAAAAGTATGCCGCCTTTCTGCCCGACCTTGCCTGTAGAAGCGATCTTAATATTTTGATACAATGGATGTGCAGCGAACTGGGAGTTGGGCATCACCGGCTAACTGCCTTAGGTGAAAGATTGCACATAACCACTACTGTAAGCGGCGGGTTACTGGGAGCGGATTATACCATTGCCGGCAACCGTTACCAGTTGAAAAAAATATATGGCGGGCTTAACTGGAACCCCAACTTACGGTCGCCCCTAACCGAGCCCGGAATTAATGCGAAAGCAGGCGATTATATTTTAGCGGTAAACGGAAAAGATGTTACCGCTGCGGAAAATTTATATAAATTTTTTGAAGCCACCGCAGGTAAAATCGTAGAACTCACCATTGGGCCCAATCCAACTTATACAGGTTCCAGGGTGGTAAAAATAGTGCCTGTTGAAAATGAAACAGACCTGCGCAACCGCGACTGGGTGGAAGGCAATTTAAAGAAAGTAAATGAAGCAACCAAGGGCCAGGTGGCGTACGTTTATGTTCCAAATACCGCGGGCCTTGGCTTCGAATATTTCAAACGTTATTTCTTTCCGCAGGCAAATAAAAAAGCCATCATCATTGATGAACGTTTTAATGGGGGCGGCCAACTGGCGGATTATTATATTGACATATTGCAGCGTCCTTACCAGGCACATTGGAACATGCGCTACGGCAAAGACCTTAAAACGCCGAGTGCATCCATACAAGGCCCCAAAGTAATGATAACGGATGAAACGGCCGGCTCCGGAGGGGATATGCTTCCATGGATGTTTCACAAATTCAAGGTGGGTACAATTGTTGGGAAGCGTACCTGGGGCGGATTGGTTGGCGTGTTGGGATTCCCTGAGTTTATAGATGGGGGAGGAGTTACCGCACCCAATGTTGCTATCTGGACCAAGGACGGATTTATTGTAGAGAATACAGGCGTGCCCCCGGATATTGAAGTAGAGCAAACACCATCGGAGGTAATTAAAGGCAATGACCCGCAATTGCAAAAGGCAATTGAAGTAGCGCTAAAAGAGTTGGAAAAAAATCCGCAGGAAGAACCTAAACGGCCGGCTTATCCAAAGCGGGTGAGGAATTAAGGAGTTTTTCCGGGTGTTGAATATTGGATAAATAGTTAATTGATAATTTCTTCTCCCTGTCAAAATAGCTTGATTAATGAAGGCAATCAGTTTATACTGGTTGCTTTTTTATTTTTTTGCCTATAAGTTTTATTTTTTTAACCGGCAAATTTACCTGTACTTCATAAAGGATAAAAACGTGAAGAAGATTTTTTGTCCTGGCAGTGAAGCAATGGTCATCATCGTTGCATCGCCCTCTTGTACTTAATACCATTGGGGATCTTTAATTACGTTTTAAATTAATAATTTTTACCTCCTTTTGGAACATCCCGGCCTGTGCCGGCCTTTCGGCATTTTTCGGGAAGAGGTTAGGGGCAGCCAGTTTTTATTTGTTTAAGAAACAAAATAAAATATCCCTAATTTATCCTTTTCGCAGTATAATTATTGTAATTACCATTCAGGAATAACAGAAAAAATATAACAAATGAAAATAAAAATTGGAGTTATAGGCCCTGCAATACTATTTGTTGTTTTGTTTGGCTTTGTGCCTGAAAAGGAGTCAATTCCTAAATTAGGTATTATAGCCCCGCTGGAACAAGATAGCCTTATATATGCAGCAGGTTATCGTATGTTGGGTGAATCAGTAGGCAGAATGCTTTCTCCATCATTAACAGAAGAACAATTTCAGCTAAATCTTGCACGGATAAAAAATGCAAAATGCAAAGTATTCCTGTGCAATATTTTTTTCCCGGGTAGTATTAAAATCGCAGGGCCCGATGTAAAAGAGAACCAGGTTTTAGGTTATGCTGATACTATTTTTTCAAGGGCCGAAAGAGCAGGTATATCTTTAATTGTTTTAGGTAGCGGTGGTGCAAGAAGGGTTCCTGATGGCTATGATGCACAAAAAGCACGGACTGATTTTGGTGTGTTATGCCGGAAACTGGCAATGGTTGCCAGGAAATATAATATACTGATTGCTCTTGAAAGCCTTGAAGCAACGGAAACGAATTTTCTCATCACACTGCAATCTGCCGCGGAAGTAGTAAGAGCGGTGGATCATTCAAATTTTAAATTGAATGCGGATATCTTTCACATGATGAGGGAAGGCGAATCGGAGCAAAGTATTGTTGATGCAGCAGATGTATTGGTCTTTTGTGAAATTGCGGAAAAACAAAAGCGGTCGTTGCCCGGCGTACAGGGCGATGATTTTAAACCCTATTTACGGGCTTTGCGAAAAGCAAAATACAAAGGCTATATATTTATTGAAGGCAATACCGGTAACCCGGGAAATGATATACCGCTTTCGTTTAAATACCTTACCCGGCAACTTGAAGAAGTGTATGCGGAAAAAAAAATGTAACCTTGATTTAATACAGAGATAGGGCAGCCAGTTTTTATTTGTTTAAGTAACAAAATAATATCACTAATTTATCCCTTGCGCAGTATCTAAATAAAAAAATGAATAAACCAGCAAACCGCAATCCCGATTATGCCGCCAAGTATCCCTGCAACCGCATCAAGGTTATCAGCCTGTCCTTTGCCGGTAACCAAAGAAAATAATTCGAAACCATAACAGATGGCCGTTAATATCACAAAGCTGATAGTGGTTGCCAATACGGGTTGCAAAGGGAAAAAATAAGAAGCCGCAAATTGCAGTAATGCGCCCATGGGAATACCCACATAAAAATGTTTCTTCTTGTCATTTTCTATTTTATATGCCATAACCCCTTATAAATTTTGTTACCAGTAGTTAAATATATCACATTCAGTGGGGTCATAAAAAATGAGTTGTTCGGGGTGCATCCCTTTTTTCAAGATTTTTCTGCCTTATTTGCTGTTTTGTATGATTTAGTTTACCTAAAAAATAAAGATGAAAAAAATATTGGCCTCCTGTTTATTAGCATTTTTTGCAACCAGATTTCTGCCCGGCAAGGCGTAGCGGTTAACAGCGATGGTACTGCGCCTCACAGCAGCGCCATGCTGGATGTAAAAAGTACTAATAAGGGAATGTTGGTTCCCCGGGTTTCGTTATTGAGCCCAACAGACATCGTTACTATTCCATCGCCGGCTAACAGTCTTTTAGTGTATAATACAAACAGTGCGCTTCAAATGCCCGATGGTAAGGGATTTTATTTTTGGGATGTAAATATTTGGAGACTGATTTCCCCACTAACTGAAGTTTCTTCCTTTCAACCCTTAGGAACTGAAGACAAGGTGGGCACTAAAGCCGAAGGTGAAAAGCTAATGCAGCTAAGCAGGGATTGGTCAAAAACGGCCGCAACAAATGATATTGAAAAAACACTTAGTTATTGGGCAGATGATGCAGTAATGATGTCATCCGGGCAACCTACTTTAAAAGGCAAAAAAGCTTTACGTGAAATGGTGGAGGGCTCTTCAAAAATTCCGGGCCTTAAAATAAGTTGGGAACCGGTAAGCGTTGCCGTTTCTAAAAGTGGCGACATGGCTTATATGATTGAACAAAATCAAAGGCCCCCCTTCTTTTTAAACCCGGTGAATCTTATAACTACGCAGTGGTCCGTTTACGTTGGGGTTAGTTATTAAAAAAATTACAGGTAAAACACATGCACGATTTTTATATGAAAGAATATTTCAACCATTGGGTATGACTTCTTCATCAATATATGACAGCAAACAAATTGTACCGCATCGTGTTGCCGGTTATATATGGAAAGACAGCGCCTTACAAAATTGCGTTGATATTTCTTCCGCCGCCGGAGCCCGTGAAGATGTGGGGGTAATAACCAGCATACCCGACATGGTTAAATGGGATGCAGCCATGAATGATAATAGCCTGTTAACTGAAGCAAGCCGCCAGCAAATGTTTACACCAGGTAAACTAACGATCCAAAAAAATATTTCCCCTTGTTCCAGGCCACAGGTTGCTTCGTTCCCCGCAAGGACGATAGTTTTAGCTTTTAATAATCTCCATCTTCACCGGATCCCAATCAATTGCTTTTTTCATTTCCGCACTGGTATTACAAAGTAGTGCAGGCGCAGCCGCCCGTAATCCAAATGAAGCATCTTCTAAAATGGGTTTGGCGGTTCTTACTGCTTCAAAGAAATTGATCATGTGATCTAAACGGGAATCGTATCCTTTGGGTTGTTCAAATATGATCTCATCACCCGGTTTCGCTTTCCTGTCTTCCGCATTATACTTCGCATTATACTCTTTTAATAAAGATTCCTGCATTGATTTAGAAAAACTTTCCAGTGAATCATACCCGCCAATACTTGGCGCCACGGACCTTTTGAAGTGTTTGATGACGATACTATTTGACCTTACTTCTATCACGCCTTCTGTTCCTATCAAACGGGTGGCTTGCCCGCCGCCGGCTCCATCTGCCAGGTTTACACGGGTGTAAAACTGGAAAGCATTGTGTTGTTCTGTTTTAGGGTATTGCATGATTCCGGTAACCAGGTCATACGCATCCCTTCCATCTTTCCAATAATTCAATGCACCTAATGAATATATTTGTGTAGGTCCTGTTGAACCTGTAACCGTATGTAAGCCCGTAAAATTATGAACGAACAGATCACCCGCAACCCCGGTTCCATAGGCTTTATAATTGCGCCAGCGGAAAAAACGAACAGGATCAAAAGCAACTTTCGGGGCATCACCTAAAAACATTTCCCAATCAATTGTTTTTGTACTGGCATCTGAGGGAATGGTATATTGCCAGGCGCCATTTGCAGAATTTCTGTCATTATAAGATTCCGCATAAGCAAACTCTCCCACTATACCCTGTTTAAAATATTTCCGTGCTTCTAAAAACAGAACAGAACTCGCAGACTGGCTCCCTACCTGTAAAACTTTACCACTTGCTTTTTGTGCAGCAACCACAGCCAACCCTTCTTCTACATGATGCACCATGGGTTTTTCGCAATACACATGCTTTCCTGTATTCAGTGCATCAATGGTAATATGGTCATGCCAATGGTCGCAGGTACAAACCAATACCGCATCAATATCTTTGCGGGCAAGTATTTCTTTATAATTACGGGTTACAAATAATTCGTTTCCCCATTTCTCTTTTGCCCTGTCCAATCTTCCCTGGTATAAATCTGCTACGGCAACCAACTCTACTCCGGGAACTTTTAATGCTGTTTCGGTATCATAATGCCCGATAATTCCGGAGCCGATCAAGGCAATCCTGATCTTATCATTGGAACTCACTTTTACTTTCGATAAAAGTGCCCGGATATTTGTATTCGCAGCGAGCGCTGGTAATCCCGCCAATAAGAATGACCCGGAACCGCCCAGTGTTTGGAGAAACTTACGTCTTGTTGTTGCCATTTTTAATTTTTTAAGTAAATACAATTTACAAAGAAAACAGATCCGGCAATCGTACCTATAAAAATATTTCTTCCGGGCAACGTCTCTCCCATTGCTAAGTGCGCAGGTTGGGAACGTTGCGTTGTAAGAGAAGGCATTATGCAATAAAATAATGCCACCTTTTGACCTGTTTTAGTATTTTGCCAGAAAGCTAAACCCTACCGTCAATAGTCGCAACGACCTCAGCAGCCTTTTTACCAGCAACGTCTCTCAATGAACCTGTGCATAGCCGGGGACGTTGCGTTGTAAGGGAAGGCATTATGCAATAAAATAATGCCACCTTTGCTCCCATGACCGGTGCCCCACCCACCTTCTTTGAAATTATTGCAACTTATTTGAAACCCTAATTTCCCAGGTTTAATTAAATTAAAATACATCCATAAAATGTGCTATCAAATTTAACTTATCTATTCCCGCTTTAGTTTAGTGGCCTGCGGGGAACATCCATCACAAAGGAAGAAATGGTGAAAAAACTGTTAGTATCCTTTTAACGGCCAGGTATAATCGAAAATTGACGAAAGGCTTCTAATCGCCTTTTGAAGCGTTCCAAAACATACCTGTTTTAAAATAGAAAAATACAAACAGCCTGTTACGGAAGTGGGCATTTTTTCTCCAAATAGTCTTTTAATAGCGATAACTTTATACTGAACCTGATTTTTTTAAATTTACACCAGGAACATCCGGTTTTGTGCTTGTGTTAAAGGATCAATATTATTCAAGCCGTTAAAGAGTGTAGTGAAGGAAAAGCTAAATAAATATTCTCAGGTTCGGCTCAAAATATAACCACAAAAACTATCGGGTGTAAATACTGTATCCATTAATAATTCAATTAAATAATTACTATGCGCTACCTGTTTATTTTATTCTGCTATAGTACTGCTGTTACAGCAATGGCGCAACCATCGCTGTACAAACAACTACAGACAAAAATGATTGAAGCAAAAAATGGAGATACCATTTATTTGCCGGAGGGAACATTCGGTATGCCCGGCAGCCTTTCCCTGGAAGGTAAACAGGATATTGTAATAAAAGGCGCAGGCATGGATAAAACAATCCTTTCTTTCAAAGAACAGAAAACTGGTGCGGAAGGCATGAAAATCAGTAATTGCAAACGCATCCGCTTAACTGACTTTACCGTGCAGGACGCTAAAGGCGATTGCATTAAAGCGCAGCAGGTAAATGGCCTTGTATTTAAAAATATAAAAGCGGAATGGACGGGTAAGCCTTCCGCCAAGAATGGTGGCTATGCTTTGTATCCTGTGCAATGCCAGAACGTGTTGATTGATGGCTGTACGGCCATTGGCGCATCTGATGCCGGCATTTATGTTGGTCAATCTAAATATATTATCGTGCGCAACAGCAAGGCTTATCATAATGTGGCGGGTATTGAAATTGAGAATTCATCTTTTGCCGATGTGCATGATAATGAAGCATGGGAAAACAGTGGTGGCATACTGGTATTCGATCTTCCGGACCTGCCTGTAAAAGCCGGTACGCAGGTAAGGGTTTTTCGTAATAATATTCATGATAATAACCACCCCAATTTCGCACCCAAAGGAAATATAGTCGCCAACGTTCCGCCGGGTACAGGCATGCTGTTGCTTGCATCAAAACAATCGGAAGTGTTTGAAAATAAAATAATCAACAACCGTACTTCCGGTATTTCAATAGTAAGTTATTTCATGAGCGAAAAACCGATAAAAGACAGCCTGTACGATCCTTATCCGCATGATGCCTACATTCATGATAACACGATGGAACGAAAAAGACAGCGTGCCACCATGAAGGGCAGGATGGGCAAGATGTACCGCTTTAAACTGAAGTTCGGGAAGAACGTTCCGCAGATTATGTATGATGGGATTTTAAATAAAAAAAATACGGCACCCGTTATTTGTCTTTATAATAACAACGGCGAATCATTCGCTAATATCGATGCGGCAAATGGGTTTAAAAATATCAGCCGTGATGCTAAGGCTTATCAATGCAAAGGCAAATCTTATGAACCCGTAAAATTAGAATGGCAATGAAAATTGTATTCAGCTATAATATTTATAAAGTAGGCAGCGGACTGGCGCTGTTAATTTTCCTGTTGTCTTTTTCGTTTAAATCAAATAAGCCTGACAATTTATTTTTACCCAAAGAAAAATTATCCGGTTATGGTTTCTTTACCGGTGAGTTGAAACAATTGCAACCAGCAAAAAATGTTGTGCATTATGAATTGAATTCAACCTTGTTTTCCAATTATTCGGAAAAACTTCGCTTTGTTTATATGCCCGCTGGCAAACAGGTTGCTTACAAAGAAAAAGGCATACTTGACTTTCCCGAAGGAACTTATCTTATCAAGAACTTTTATTATCCTTTTGATTTCCGGCATCCCTTAAAAGGAAGGCGCATAATTGAAACCCGTTTGCTGGTACATACCACCGAAGGATGGGAAGCCTGGCCTTATTACTGGAACGATGAACAAACAGAGGCTTATTACGAGGTGGCCGGGGAAACAACCGAAGTAAGTTATGTAAATGAAAATGGGAAAAAAATAAAAGCCCCTTATTATGTGCCCAACAAAAATGAATGCAAAGGCTGTCACAGTTACAACCAGCAAATGCTGCCAATAGGCCTGTCAGTTTCGGAGTTAAACAAAGAAATGAATTATGGGGAGGGTTTAAAAAATCAGTTACTATATTGGAAAGAAAAAAACCTTATCACTGATCTTCCTGCAATAAATGCGATACCAAAAATGCCGGTGTGGGATGATGCGCAAACCGGACCGCTCAATGAAAGGGCAAGGGCCTATCTTGATATTAATTGTGCGCATTGCCACCGTCGTGGCGGGCCTGCGGAAACATCCGGTTTGTTGCTTACTTATGATGAGCAGGATGCAACCGCGATTGGTATCAATAAAAGCCCTGTTGCAACAGGCAAGGGATCCGGTGGCCGCTTGTTTGATATTGTTCCGGGCAAACCCGATGAGTCCATTTTGCTGCACCGTATGCAGACAAACAACCCCGGCGAAGCAATGCCTGAGCTTGGCCGTGAGCAGGTTCACCGGGAAGCCGTTGAACTTATTTATGAATGGATAAAAAATATGAAAGACCCGGTAAAATTATAATGCTGTTTTTTTTGTACCCTGCTTTTACTTCCACGGTTGCGCCCCACCGGCCTCCTTTTTAAATTATTGCAACTTATTCTAAACCGTAATTTCCCGGGTTTTAGTAAATTAAAACACATCCATAAAATGTATTATCAAATTAAATTTATATATTTATTCTTCAATTCCCTGGTGGGTGGGGACACCAACCAGGGAGGAAAAATATGTGTTTAATAAATTTAAAGTTTGCAGCTACCAGCAGGCATAAAACTCTTTTTTCAAACGAGTTTGAATCTGCTATTGCTGATGTCTTTATAAACAATCAGGAGAACATTTAGATAAAGTAATTTTCGTTATCAGAAAATTTCTAAAATTGTTTCATTGCATTTTATATTTGATTATTTTTAATTAATTTATTTTCTGAACTTAAAGCCAAACTTTATGTCATACGATAAAAAATTTCTTGCATTAAAAGATCTGCCACCGCTTCCTCAGGTTCCTAAAGGAGCTAATTTTATTCAATACAGAAAAACAGGAAAACTGTTAACTTTATCAGGATACGGTCCCTTAAAGGGAAGTGTTATACCAAAGCAATACCAGGGCATGGTGGGAAAAGACCTTACAGTAAAGCAAGGTTACAATGCTGCCAGGTTAACAGCAATGAACTTGTTACTCATTGTAAGAAGCGCAATAAAAACACCCGATAAAGTAGATTACATTTTGAATGTAGAAGGTGCTGTACAATTCGCTGCCGGTTTTTATGACCAGCCTTCGGTAATAAACGGATGTTCCGGTTTGTTGGTAGAAATTTTCGGCACGCACGGCCATCATACCCGCTCTGCTCTTGGGGCAAACGCTCTTGCCTTTAATATCTCAGTTGAGATTTCAATGTCTCTGGTTATTAAGTAAATTGTCAAAAAAAAAATATTATTGTATCAACATAAACCATACTTATATGGCAAAAAAAACTAAAGGTGCTACGACACCTCCTCCTACACCACAGCCCCTAACAGTAGGCAATGAATTGTTGCACTACCTTAAACTGGAAAAAGTGACCCATGTGTTTCAAGTACCCGGAGCTGGTTGTATGCACATTTTAGCATATCTGGCGTCACAACAAGACAAATTCGCCAGTGTAATTTGTAGGCATGAATCCGGTGCCGCTTATATGGCTGATGGATATTACAGGGCAACGGGTAATTTGGGAGTGGTGCTGGTAACAAGCGGACCGGGAGCAACCAACGCACTTACAGGTGTCATGAATGCCAATAATGATGGATCAGCAGTGCTCCTCATTTCAGGCGAAATTTCTCAGCAGTTTTTTGGTTTAGGATCTCTGCAGGAAGGTGAAGATACAGATCTTGATGTGAATGCATTGTTTGCAGCATCCACTGCATATAGTGCAATTATAGAAGAACCCATGGAGGCGGGCACACTTCTTAAAGCTGCACTGCGCACAGCTTTAAGTTTGCCTCGCAAGGCCGCACATTTGAGTATACCAGACAACGTGACAGCAGAGACAATACCGAACATCGTATTTTCTCATAGTCCCTCGCAATACAGGGCATCACACAACAGTGTTACAGATTGGGAAATTTTACCTGTGTTGGGGGCATTGGCCAAAGCTAAGCGCCCTGCTATTTTCATCGGTAATGGCTGCCGGGGATTAACCTCCGAAGGAGTGCAGGCTTTAATTAATGTAGCCGAATACTATGGCGTACCAATTATTTCCACTCCGGACGGTAAAGGTATATTCCCTGAATCGCACGATTTGTCGATGAGGGTATTTGGCTGCGCAAGCTCCATATGGCCTTATTATTGGCTCAATGCAAATCCTGGTGAAGACCCTTTTGATTTCATGTTGGTAATCGGCTCTTCATTAGGTGGGCTTGCTACCATGAATTTTTCGCAAATGTTGATGCCCGGTAACGGAGCGTTCTACCAGGTAGATGTGAATCCTGCAATTATTGGCAGATGTTATCCATTAAAGTTAGGTATTGTGGGTGAGGCCGGATCTTTCATTCTGGGTATGAATCGAATGAAGGGCAAGGAAAAAACAACGCCAAAGAAGGCTGATGTAAAACTCAGAACGGAGCAACTGAAAAAAATCAAAAAAACCTATTCACCATTTCAGGATCCTGCCCAATACAAAAGCAATGCATCGCCAATAGAACCCGCTGCACTAATGAGGGTAATACAGGATACGCTGCCCAAAGACAAAGAGACACACATTTTTATAGATGCGGGCAACTGCGTAGGCTGGTCTAATCATTATTTAGAAGTACAACGACCATGGAGTATTTACTCCTCACTTTCCATGGGTCCAATGGGTTTTGCAGTAGGTGCCGTTGTAGGAGGAAAATTTGGAAGACCGGATGCGACATGCATTTGTATAACAGGTGATGGCGCATTTATGATGCATGGTGCTGAAGTATCAACAGCCAGACAATATAATGTAGGCGCTATCTGGATAGTGCTCAATGACAACAATCTGGGAATGGTTAGCCAGGGTATGAATCATTTCTTTCCAGGCACCCCGAAAGTCTATACGGAGATATATGAACTGGGCAATCCCGATTTAGTAAAGTTTGCGGAAGGACTTGGCGCTAAAGCTTACCGGGTAAATAATCCGGCGCAGGCTAAGACCGCGCTGCAAAAAGCTATTAAAGATGCAAAGGCGAATAAATGCCCTCAAGTAATAATTGCGGATATTGATGCACTTCCTGTTCCACCTTATTACAATCCACTTTACGCTCCAAAAACCAATTAATTGCTTCTTTTATTTCTGGTAACAGATATCAACAAAACAACAACTAAACCAAATGAAGCAAGCAAATTCTGAATATGATATCGTCATTGTAGGTGGCGGTATAGCAGGTATCTACACCGCTTGGCGCCTTATTATGGCAGACAAGGATAATCCTTCATTATTGAAAAAATGGAAGAAAAAAGCCAAATTGCGCATAGCTGTGTACGAAGGCAGCGACCTCATTGGTGGTCGCATTCTGTCTGCGACTCCACCCAATTTTAATTCTGTAATGAATTGCGAGTTGGGTGGAATGCGTTTCGTTTCCACACAGAAATATATTTCATCCCTCATCATAGATAAACTGAAAATCCCTCATCCATTGCAGGCAGTTGGTGAACCAATAAATATTATTTATATGAGACGCAAATTGTTGCGCAGTTATCAGTTGTGCGATCCGGAAGCACTTCCTTACAACATTACTGAAGAGGAAAGGCTAGCATTAAAAAGTGGAGGTACAACAGCAGACAATTTTCTTGGCTGGGCTGCGCTGAAACTTATACCCGGTATGGCTGGACTAGCAGGTTCAGAGCTTACGCAGTATTTGCAGACAGTTGTGATTGATGGTATACCACTTTATCAGTATGGCTTCTGGGACTTGGTATCAAAGGTGCTCAGTCACGAGGCCTATCGAATAGCCATTAAAGCGTGTGGTTATGATGTGCTTGGTTCTAATACCAACGCTGTCAATTGCATATCTGAATATTTCGATTTTACTCCTACTGCACAATTCTATCTAATAGATGGTAGCTATGGTGTTGTGCCATGGACACTGCAAAAACAGTTTGAAGCAGCGGGTGGCAAAGTACTTACAGGTAAATGGATGGAGAATTTTGATGAGGTGCAGTTGGAAGACAAATCCAAAGGTGTTGAAATGAACTTTTACAAGCAAAACAAACCTGTGAATGCTTCTGCTCTTATATTAGCCATGCCACCACGTTCACTTGAATTACTTGAGCAAACAGGCCCTGTTATGGATCCGGCACGTGCCCCGCAATTGCGCTGGATGATGAATTCCGTGTCGCGAATTGGATTATTCAAAATGTGTTTAGTATACGACCAGCCATGGTGGGAGAAGAAGGCTTATGTTACCAAAGGCAGGTCGTTAACTGATTTGCCAGTGCGCCAATTGTATTATTGGGGAGTAGAAGTAGATCCTAAAACCGGCAATCAGGGCAAAGCAGTGCTGATGGCCTACAATGATTCTGAGAGTTCAACTTTCTGGAGTGGGTTCAGAACCGGACCATTGGGGCCTAACGATAATGTGGAGTGGAGCGATATAGAACATCCGGGCCACTTTTTGAATCATAAAAATGCCGTAATGTTTACACGAAAAAACATAGCAATTCAAAAAGCTACTGCCACTTCGAAAGATCCTTGGCTGCCAATGAAAAGAAAGAATTGGGACAATCACCCGGCACCTAAGAGAATGGTAGATGAAATGCATAAACAAATAATGGAAATGCACGGAGTAACTGATGCACCCGCACCTATTGATGCAGCTTTCAAAAACTGGGGTGACGATCCTTATGGCGCTGCAGTTCACTTCTGGAACAGTGGATACAAATCATGGGAAGTAATGACGGCCATGACTAAGCCTGTAAAAGATTTCCCATGTTTCATCTGTGGTGAAGCGTGGTCAGAAAATCAGACATGGGCTGAAGGCTCTTTACAGACATCAGAAATCATGTTACAACAACACTTCGGCCTGACAGAGCCGGACTGGGTACCTAAAACAACAAATTAATTAATTATATATGGCACAATTACGACCACGCATAATAGGATCAGGCTGGGCTGTTCCTGAAAAAATACGTTACAATGATGATCCCATTTTTAACTGGTTGCGAAAAAACAACCCTAACCCTAATTTATTTACAGGCTACAAAGAGCGACGTATTCTTGGTGATAAGGAACACCTAACAGACATTATGGTTCCTGCAGCCCTTAGCGCTTTAAAGAACGCCGGCAAAAAACCAGAAGATATTGATATTCTAATTGGTTTAGGATCTATTAGTGAATACATTCAACCTAACACCTTGTCTAATTTGCACAAAGCACTTGGATTACCTGAAAGAACATGGGTAATACCTGTTGGAAACGACTTTTCAAATTTCGCCTCTTGCCTGCTTATTGCCGATGCCCTTGTTAGTGCAAAACGTGCTAAAAATGTGCTTATATGTTTAGGTTGCAATTGGACCAGAAATGTAGATTATCATACCGGTCAATCCGTAAGCGCAGCCGATGGTGCAGGAGCTGCAGTTGTAGCTTTGAGTTCGAATAAAGAAAAATGGCACGTAGCTGATTATTGTACCGTGACAGATTCATCTTATTATGGCACGATGTACACTGATGGTTTAAAATTAAAGGCGACACCTCCCATAAAAGGCTACAACACTGTTTACTCTCCTCATTTTTTTCAGATAACTCAGCAAGGCATTAACGGTTTTTCAGCATTTGGAGAACCAATTGCAATCAGTTCAACAACCAAATTATTGAAAAAAAATAAACTATCGACTTCCGATATTTCTTTTATGCCTCATCAAACATCAGCGACATTGATTAATTACTGGGTTGGAAGTTTGAAGCTTCTACCTGCGCAGGTTATTTCAACACTGCTGCAGTACGCCAATGTGACGGTTGCTACCCATGCTTTAAATTTTGCCTGGAGCGAGGAAAACAATAGTGTACAAGGAGATAATCTTGTAATGTTGGCTCTTGGACCTGATATGCATGCAAACTCAATGTTGCTAAAACGCAATTAAGTTAGTAACCGGAAAACGCAAGGAAAGTTCGTTAAACAAAAAACTGCGCACGCAGGTAATTTATTTTGCCTTCAGCCCCCCATTTAGTATACGCATCAATAGCGGCACTCAAGGCTGTTTTATTATTTACATTAAGCCTGCTCTGCATTCTTGCCAAATGCTCATAAGCAAGACCACAATCCTGAATATAATCAGCTGCCAATGCCTTACCGGCGGCCTGCTCAAACATTTTCTCAGCATCATCAGGATTACCCAAAAATCCTTCACGGATTGCTTGTAGCAAGATTGCCTTGTGTGAAAAATTGTTTGGACAAAGATTCGCCCATGCATTTATTTTATCTATTCCTGCGTTGGCTGTGTTCATTAAATTAAGTGAACCTTCTCTTTCGATTTCTACGGCGCGATATAGTGCTGCTATTGTAAAGAAATATTCAAGATCAATATGACCTGGCTGATTGGCGAATGTAGGTAGTAAAGGTAAAGCCTTTTCTCCCCAGCCAATCGCTTCTTCCCAATTTCCAAAATGCGCATTCAGTTTTAATTTTGATACAAGGTAGTATGCAATCTGATTATATAAATCTGTAGCACAAATGCTTGCAACATCATTTTCCTCATCGTATTTTTCATCGGTTAAAGAAGTATAGCTTTTAGTGCGTCCCTGAAATGCTTTAGCAACCTGCTCTTCATGTATCAGATGAAAGGCGGCATTCAGAACCATTTGGTTGTTTCTTAAGAAATGTATCCGGGCTTTATCAATTACGTCCTGTAAGGGTTCCCCTGATAAACTTTTAAGAATCACCTCCAATGATAGATTAAAACATGCAAAGACAATATCACCTGACTTAAAGCCGGCATCGGCAGAGACCTGAGCGATAGGTATAAGTTCTTTTACGGGTACAAGCCAATGCGCAATAAACCAGCAATGAACAAATCCGACCCTTGATTGAAGCGTGTTCTTATTTTTATCGTCAACCGAGATCGCAAGGTTGCTCCATGCTAAGGCCGTGGCGCTGTCACCAGTGAGTGCTTTATGTATGACTGAATAAAGAGAGTATACTTCTGCGGCCGATTCACCATTACCTTGTTCTAATGTAAGTCTAAGACAAATAATTGACATGAGTGCAAACAATTCCCCCTGCTGGCATATATGTGCAAACGGGCAAAGTTCAAGAAGCATTTTGATTACTTTCCCGGTATCCTTGTCTTCAAGCTTCTTTTGGTTAAGAAGACTTTCAATAGTTTGGTTATGCATCAGGGCACCAATAGTACCCAAATTTTCACCAATTTTTTGTCCTATAGAAGGCAGGTCACGCTCAATATTCTGATTTAATAGTTTTACTCCTTCTAAACCAAAATTAAGAGCTTGTTTCGCGAACCCTAATCTGAACAACCTAATGGCTTCCATTTCGTGATAATTTGCAGCTTTGTTTTTTTCGTTTGCTTCTTGCCAATGGTGAGCAAGCCGCACATAAAATGGGTGAAGGTTTTCTCTAAAATTTTCCTCATACCATTCTGCACTTTCACGATGTAAATATCTTCGCTGTTCAGCAAGTGTCATTTCATAAGCCACTTCGGCTGTAGTAGCATTATTAAAAAGATATCCTTCAAGGTTATCCACAACCGAATCGCTTAAAAAACCGGATTGTTTAGCTTCGTTCAAATAGGATGGAACTGATTTCCTTTCCATCTTAATTGGATAGATACTACTGATTATTTTTATGCCAAAGCGGTTGCCAACAACGCTTCCAACTTTAAGCGACAACTGCGAGCCTTGGTCGAGCCTGTCAATACGCATACGAACAGCCCCGCGAACCGTTTCGGGTAATGTCAGATCATTAATTACTGCATCTTTAATAAGAGTACATTGGTTGTTTTCAATGGTAAAAAGTTGTTGATCTTGTAGTGATCCTGCAAGTTCTAAACAGAAAAAAGGATTCCCCTTCGCAATTTTTTTGAGAATGCCGGCAACTTCATCTGAAATTTTTATTACCCCTAATTTTGCACAAATAAGTTTTTCAATGTCCTCATCGGAAAATTCTTTTAAAATAACACGCTCGGTATTTTTTAGTTGTAACGTTTTAATATATTCAATGCCTTCTGTTTTTTGAAAAGATAATACAATAAGACAGTTGTTCAACTTCGCATTAGCAGATTCAATAAGTCTCCAGGAAGTTTCGTCCATCCATTGCGCATCATCAAAAACTATTGCCAGCGGTTGTTTTTTGCTTGCTTCCTCTAATTGGTTCAAAAGGAAATCGCAAGTTGCTGCAACCTTTTGAGCTGCCGTAAGATTTTTTATTTCATCGCTTTCTGGAAAATTGGTTTGCAAAACTATGTTTAGCAAACAGGCACGGCTGCCGTACTTGTTTGCAATTTCATCAAGCGCTTCATTTTGATTCTTGCCTGATTCAACGCCATCTAAACCCAACATCGATGAAAAAATATTCCCCCAAATTCTATAAGGCGTATTTCGCTCAATAAAATCTCCTGCGGTGAATAAAAGATATCCGTTGCCGGTAAGTATTTGCTTTTTGAAATCTTCCAACAATTGCGACTTGCCCATGCCGCTGTCACCTTCTACAATTAAGCAACTATTTTTCCCCTGCAATGCACTTTGGAATGCATCCATTAATTGTGTCAGCTCTTTTTTGCGTCCGATAGAAATATGAATGTTTGATTTAATTTGGTCACTATCCAAAATTCTTTCGGGCACATACAACGTAACGGGTTCGGTGCGGCCTTTTACAGTTTCCACTACCGGCTCATTGTATTTAACAACTTTGTTAGATGCTTTAAATGTTGCTTTATCGCAAAAGATTGTATTCTTTTTAATTCCTGCAAGGCGTGCACTAAGATTTACAACATCACCAATTACAGTATATTGACGTAAAACGTCATTCCCCAAAATACCGCAATAAGCCATACCACTACTCACGCCAACACTGTTTTCAAAACCTGATTGCTTTAATAAGTTGTGCAATTCAAAAGCAAGAAGCACACTTCGCTCAGGATTGTCAACATGTGCCGATGGAGGAGGACCGAAACAAATTAAGATGTTTGAGTCTTTTTCGTCCATCCATACCTGGCTGAGTAATCCATCATGCTTTAGCACAATCGGTTTTGCAAGAGCAACGAATTCTCTCAACTGTTTAAGATTTACTGATGCATCGCGGCTGCTGTTAGGCAACTTCACAAATAAAATGTTTACCGGCCTTATTTCAGCAATCCACTTCAGTCGTTCTTTATTAAGAGGAAATGTTAAAGTAGGAGGTACAAATGATTTTAATTTTTGTATGGCATCGTCAGCTAAATACAGTTTACTTGTAGCTGGTTTTGCAAGCTGCATCGGAGCATCAAGTAAAATGGAAGTTTCATATTCAACTGGTTTACTTTTTAATTCCTTATTTAAACAAGCAAGCGCAGTATTTGAAATTAATAATTGGTTGGGAGCTCTGTTTTTTGAAGACGAAATCAAATCATTAAATACTTCTCCAAAAAAACTTGTCAGGAGGTTGCCATGTAACCCTTCCAATTCGTCCATTTGCCAGGCGCCCATTGTTAATATTACATGTATGGATAATAGTTCATTGTTGTCATCAACAGTACTTCTACTATTTATAATATGATGCGCACATGCTGCGGCGAGCGCTACCGATTCCTGTGCTTTTTTTTTGTCGCCAGGCCACACCGACATCAATCCATCCCCAACAAAAAACAAAGGCTGGCCTCCAGATTCTGTTATACTTTTTACTACAAACTCATAATGATTGTTTAATATTTCCGTAATTTTCTCAACACCACTAACGTTGTCTTTCATCAGCCGGTTGCAAAGCGGTGAAAAGTTGCACATGTCAATCCATAATAAAGCCGTATGATCTTCTTTAAGCGGATCGCCGATTTTGCGGGTGGGATTGCTTGCATATTGTTTTTTTAAAATGGCAGGAACAAAACTTGCTGCCAGTTGATCAGAGCTATTGGAAGCACTATTTTTCTCACTCATTGTATTTTAATTTAGCGGAGTAGACGAAACTAACAATATTTTTTCAATTATCAGGTACCGGGTTCCTGCTATTTGTGCTTTGCGAAGTGTTTGCTGCATATTGCAAGCAAAACAATATTACCTCAGATATTAGTATTTCAACCGGAGAGGAATATTTTGATATAATTATAAAATTTTTGAGGGGTAAAAATATAAATCCGGAAGCTTAAACATTTAAACGGCAGTCACCAATCGGGTAACGCTGTGGAGTTTAACCCCTACGTCCTCACGGACCGCACTTGATAGTCTCCCATCATATGGCTCTTCAGTCATGTGCTTACCTTAATTAATCAGTAATTCCAGATGCTTTCGTGCTGTTTGCAGCGACCTCTTTTCCGCAGACTGGTTCTGTTGCTTCCAATCTTCATAACTGCCAACCCCTTTGCTCTTCCCAATTTTCAAAGGGCATCCTTACTACTATGAGTTGGCCTGACTTCCCGCTGCTACATCCCTGTCCGACTGCGTCATCTGCTTCCGTTTTCGGAGTCCCCACCGGCCTCCTTTTTAAATTATTGCAACTTATTCTAAACCGTAATTTCCCGGGTTTAAGTCAATTAAAATACATTCATGGAATGTGTTGCCAAATTGAATTCATCTATTCCCTCTACAGTTCCGTGGCCGGTGAGCATAGAATTCGGAGGAAGAATGTTACCCGAATTAAAGGGAGTTCCATATATCTGAAAAAATACAAGAGAGCCCCGCCGAAGCAGGGACGATGCTTGATTAAAATACAAATGCCGGTAACAAAATATTGTCAAAAGATCGTAATAATCAACAGGCGCCAGGCAGCAACACCCGGCAACTGTTTAAATAAAATCATACTTTCTTCAGCTTCCATTTACCTCTTTTAAATAAAATATAAGCCGCTATACTGATGGCTGTTTCCGCTACGGGTATTGCGATAAAAACGCCTGTGGGGCCCATCTGAAGGGTCTTTGATAACAGCCATGCCAACGGGATTTGGAAAAACCAAAAGCCAAACAAATTAATAATGGTGGGCGTACGGGTATCGCCTGCACCGTTGAATGCATTGGCCATTACCATTCCAATGCCATAAAAAATATAGCCTGCGCTTATAATCCGCAAGGCAAGAATGGCATAGGAGGTTACTGCCGCTTCTTTGGTAAAAAAGGAAATGAGATAAGGTGCGAAAACCATTAGGATAATTGATACAAGGGCCATAAAAATAGCATTGTACCTGGCTGTCTTGATAACCGACTCTTCGGCCCTTTGCGGGTGTAAAGCGCCCAGGTTTTGGCCAACCAATGTTGCCGCGGCATTGCTCATGCCCCATGCGGGCAATATAAAAAACATCACGAGCCTGATTGCTATCTGGTATCCTGCGGAGGCATCGCTGTGGCCGGTGGTTACTACCAGGCTTGCCAGTACGATCCAGCTTCCGGAGGCTATTAAAAACTGGAGGGTTGCGGGCCAGGCGATATCAATGATGGAACGGATAATGGCCCAATCGGGCGCCAGGTGCCTGAGGGTAAATTGTATGAGCCGCCTTCCATTGAACAAATGATACAACTGGTAACAAACACCAATGCCACGCCCGATGGTGGTTGCCATGGCGGCGCCTTCAATACCGAAAGCGGGGATTGGGCCAAGCCCACGGATCAATACCGGGCACAAAATAATATTGCAGATATTAGCCAGCCATAAGCTTTTCATCGCCATCATGGCATCGCCGGCCCCCCGAAAAATTCCATTGATAAGAAACAGCAACATGATGACCAGGCTGCCACCCATTATGATGCGGGTGTAACCGACACCTGTTTCAACAGCGGCTTCTTCCGCACCCAACAGGCGCAAGATATCCGCTGAATAAATGAAACCCGGAATGCTGACAGCAATGGTAATGGCAAGGGAAATAAAGATGGACTGCATACCCGCTTTGGAAGCGGCGATATTGTTTTTTTCGCCCACACGCCTTGCTACCAGTGCGGTTGCGGCCATACTGATTCCGATTGCGAGCGAATACACGATGGTGATAACCGATTCCGTGAGCCCCACGATAGAAGTGGCATGCTTGCCTAAATGGCTTACGAAGTAAATGTCCACCACCGCGAAAACACTTTCCATGCACATTTCAAGCATCATGGGGATGGCCAATAAAATAACCGCTTTGCGGATACTGCCGGTAGTATAATCCTGCAGCTCACCATTGAGTGACTGACGGATGAGTGAAAAAACAGTTGATATGCGATTGGTTGTAATTTGATGAGTAGCCATGAAATTCTTTTTAAAATTCAATTGAATAAAATAGGGAAACATCAGCGGCGAAGCCGCTGA
>JANOTW010000239.1:0-2591 GCA_031416575.1 Ferruginibacter sp. | reverse complement strand
GGAGTGACACAACGATGATGCCCAATGCTTCACTGCCCGGGCAACAAAAAGCATGGTTGTATAGGAGAGGGCGATGCAAGGATGAACCACATAGCTTCTTAGCCCGGACAAAAAAAATAATAATTATAAAATTTAAACTGCGAAGAACCAGGAGTTGTGAAATACGAATCACCTTTTTATCACTTTTGTTTTATAACACCCCTCATTACACTTCGCTCATCACGCATCCCTCATCACTCGCCATTTTAAAATCTACGTTGGTACCCTACGGAAATAATCCACTGGTTGCCCTTTGTTTTTGGTAAATATTCCACGTTCTCGAATGTTGTGAATAAGGAAAAGATATTAAGCTGCCTGAATGAAAACTGGTAACCGGCGCCTGCTTTTTTTGTTTGCAATTTATAGGCATTATTCAATTGACTAACCAAACTCCGGTCGTCGGGTGAAATGCCCTGCCCTATGAAAAGTGAAAAATAATTATCCGCACCTTTCCCGTAATAGCGGGTAGTGAGCGTATATGACTGCGAAATACGGCTATTCGAGGGCGTTAGGTAAGCACGCCCGTTGAACCAAAAGTTTTTATAATACTTGCCCAGCCCAATGGTATATATCCATGTATCACTATCAAAATTGAGGTAGCGGAACCCTGCATCCGCTTCAAACGACCTGGGTAAATTGGCATACAGGGAAAACCCTGCACGAAATTTTGGAAATACGGGCATATCACCGGAGTATCCAATATTGGTATATGCGTAAAAAGTTTTGGATATCCGCGGATATGCGTCCATTTCAAACTGTACACCATTTTTTGTATGCCTGTTGGCATAGTTCAACCTGCCGATAAACGAGCCCGCCTTTGTTTGACGGCTATAATCAAGGCTAACGATATGCCATGGATTGGAAAACTGTTTATCGAAACCTGTGTGGTCATAAGATATACCAATCTTGTTTTTTGAGCTATAATCCCTTATCCGGGCGGCCAATGACCTTAACGTATTGTTTTTAGGATCGGTTTGTAACAGGCTATCCGTAATAGACCAGGCTTCCCTATACCGGAATAAGGCTGAGAGGCATTTTGCTTTGCGCAGCATCAATTCTTTTGATGAAGGATTGTATATCAACCCACGCTCACTATAGTACAGCGCACTGGCATAATGTTCGCTAAAATATTCAATATCCGCTATGGCCACGGATGCATCTTCATAGCCGGGTTTGTTTTCCACTGCGGCCTTCAGCAAAAGCAGTGAACTATCAGGTTGGTCGTTCCAATAATATACGCGGCCCAAAAAAATCTGGATATCAGTATAACCCGGGCTCTGTAGCAGCGCTTTTTTCGACAACCGGATAGCTTCAGGATAATCATCTTTTTCAAAGGCGGCTTTACGTGCCATCTGAAAATATTCATCCGAAGAAATTGTTTGGGCTGAAAGGTTTGTAAACAACAATAAATTAACCATCAAAACAAGGCAATACCTTTTATTTCTAAAATCTTTCATGTAGTTAAATTGGATAATTCTTTAAAAGCTAACGGGGTAAGCCAACTTATTTATACAATAACGCAATTGTTACCTTACATATTTTCATCGCTCTTGAATTTTTCTTTGGTGATAAATAATAATCTTACTGGCAGTAGTAAAATTTCCACACGATAAATGATAAATAGTTTTTTATCGGGTGCATCCCAAATTGTCGCTACAGTTATCAGGAACGAGGCCGGTGGGACATCCGCCGCGGCGGACGGGCTACCCTTGGCTGGTGCCCCACCAGCCAGCGACAATTTGGGATGCCCCTTTTTTATCAGCTTAATCATTTTTTCACAAAATATACTTCCACATTTTATCATAATTTAATTCTAAATTTATTGCACGTATTTACATTTACTCATATCCGAACACTATTACTGTGTAAAAGGCAGTAGGTTATAAACCCGGCAGATCATAGAATGAACCACAATTCAGCTCAATCCTTTTTTGTAAAATACAGGCTCCACTTACTTGGGATAGTAACTTTTACCATACTTGCCTGTTTAACTGGAACCCTTGCCTATCAACGGTACCTGATCAATAAAAAAAGTATTCAAAAAGAAACCTATGATTTAGTATTGGCAGCAAAAGAAAAATTACAGGAATCATTGGTGCAAAGTATTTTTGCCACTAAAACGCTTTCCTTTTTTATTCAACAAGATGGCACTGTAAAAGACTTTGACCAGGTGGCTTCCCAAATTTTAACTGCCAATCCCGAAATAGATGCTTTACAATTGGTGCCGGGCGGAGTGATCAGTAATGTGTATCCCTTAAAGGGAAATGAGGCTGCACTGGGATATGATATCCTGAAAGATCCTTCACGTAATAAAGAGGCGTTGAAAGCCATCCTGAAAAAAGAACTTTTTTTTGCGGGCCCTTTTACATTAAAGCAGGGTGGTGTAGCCGTAGTGGGGCGTCTTCCTGTATTTAGGAATAATAAATTCTGGGGATTTTCAGCCGTTATTGTTAAGATGTCAACCCTGCTGAGAGCGGCGGGTATCGATAGTACCGGGAGGAAAGGTTATTATTTTCAACTTTCAAAGATCAATCCTGATACGCGGGTGGAAG
>JANOTW010000238.1:0-2334 GCA_031416575.1 Ferruginibacter sp. | reverse complement strand
ACCACTGTAGTTTAATGCGGCAGTGCAGTTGCTTTAGAGGTTGAAAAGCTTAGCGCCGTTTGATAAAAATAAGTGAACAGGCACTACCGGTAACCTGGTTTCGAATGCTATGAAATTTAATCCGCCCACATTATTAATCTGGATACTTTCATCCCCTTATATGATACGCCTTTGGCTGCACAAAAGCCCTGATGCCCTGGTAAGATAAAGTGGCGCCCATCCCCGATTGCTTTCTACCCGACCAGGGTAAAGATGCGCTCACCCTGTCGCAGCAATTCCAATACACGCTTCCGGTATTCATCTGCTTCATCACTGCTTCAGCACGTTCAAAATTGTTGGAATACACGGCCGCTGTGAGCCCATAAGCAGTGTCCTTCATTAATTGTATAGCTTCCGCATCATCCTTCACTTTTTGGATGCCAACCACCGGCCCAAAAGATTCTTCCACCATCAGTTTCATTGAATGATTTACATTGACCAGAACGGTAGGTTCAAAAAAATATCCTTTGCCAACCGGAATTTTTCCGCCACACATAATTGTAGCGCCCTGGCTTACCGCACCGGTAACCTGGCTTAATAAAAACGCCTGCTGTTCTTTCCTGCTTAGCGGGCCTATGTCTGTATTTTTATCAAGCGGGTCACCCATCCTCAGTTTGATGCATTGCTCAACATAAGCGTTTACAAAAGCATCGTAAATATTTTCCTGCACATAAATTCTTTCCACTGCGCAACAGCTTTGCCCATTATTATACACCACGCCTTCAAGCGCATCCGCCGCGGCTTTGTCAATATTGCCCACATCATCCATTACATACAAGGGATCTTTGCCTCCCAGTTCCAATTGACAAGGCACCATTTTGGAAGCAACTCTTTCCGCGATATATTTTCCCGTTTTGTAACTGCCCGTAAAAAAATATCCATCCAATGGTAACTGCAGTAAATGCCCGCCCACATTGGCCCCGCCAATGGCTGTTTGAAAACAATTGGAAGGAATACCTGCTTTGTGCAATAGATCCTTGATATGCAAACCGGTTAATGTTGCGTATTCAGAGGGCTTGTAAAAAACGGCGTTGCCTCCTATCAATGCGGGAATAAAAACGTTAACGCCTACCAGGTAAGGATAGTTCCAGGCGGATATATTAGCGATTACGCCTAATGGTTCGTACACGATTTTTTCTTTGGTGGCTCCTTCCGTGGTGATCCATTCTTCCGCCAAATATTTTTGGGAATGATCAATAAAGAATTTGATACGCCCCCGGGCCCCGTTCAGTTCATTATAGGATTGCTGTAAAGGCTTACCCATTTCATTGGTAAGTGTATTTGCAAGTTCATCTTTATGAACTTCCAATAAATCATGAAAATTTTGAATAGCCACTATTCGTTCTTCCACGCTAACGCTGGCCCATGACTGCTGGCCACCCTTAAGCATTTCAAATTTTTCCGAAACTGTTCGCAGGGTATCTTCAGCTATTTCATTGATTATTTCTTCAGTAGCCGGGTTGATAATTTTCATGGCGATAATTTAGTTGAATGTTGATGGTAGGTTAATGCCTTGTTCCCCCTTCAGGGGGTTAGGGGGTTGAATTTTTGATCTCTTTAATAAACCGGTCCCTGATATTTTTTGATGCCGGCGATTCCCCCAGGTGCAATTTATACATCCTTTCCGGGTGCCATTGCACACCAAGAAAAAAAGGCTTATTTTCTTTATCGGCCCATTCCACTCCTTCAATAATTCCATCATCGGAGGTACAACTAATTACTAACCCATTACCTAAGCTGTTGATAGCCTGGTGATGGGCGCTATTGGCCACATTCCTTTCAACTTCTGTAATTTCATGTAATAAAGTACCAGGTACAATATTTATTCCATGCGCTTTATCATTTTGCCCATACCGGTGGATGGCATTTGCAATAGGGCCAATATCCTGTATCAAAGTTCCTCCCAGCATGCAATTCACTAATTGCATACCCCTGCATACACCCAATAAAGGAATATTATTTTGCTGGCTGATTTCAAATACGGCCATTTCAAATTCATCTCTTTTTTCATGAAAGTGCAGGGGGGCATTCGGGTAGCCTGTTATATTGCTACGGTAATATTTCGGGTGCATGTCTATGCCCCCGGATAATACGATGCCATGAAAATGTTTGATGCTTTCCAGATCAGTATGAAGAGGTGATAAGGTAATTATTTCCATGTGCTCATTACCTTTCAGCCATTGTACATAATTGCTGTGTTTTTCATCCGTGCCGGTGTAGGTTACACCTATTTTAATTAAGGGTAGCATCACTATAAAGCTTCTGAGTATAATTGTTTAAAATCATTTCTTGTTA
>JANOTW010000237.1:0-1546 GCA_031416575.1 Ferruginibacter sp. | reverse complement strand
TTTGAATCCCGCCCTTGGCGGGACCGAACCAAAAGAGGCGGCTTATGCAGTTACTGATTTTAACCCGAACCAAAATTTTTAGATCAAAATGATACTGGTAGCAGCTTTGCGAATAATACACCTAATCCTAATAGTTTAATCCCGGCCTGTGCCGAACACTTCGGTATCATTCAGTATTATTTCAGGAAAACATGAATTTCAGGTTGCGAAAGGTCATGAGTTCTGAATGTGGTGCATAAACCAACTATATAAAATTGCGAAGAAAAGTGTTTTTATTATTAACATCATTTCAATCCTCAATTCAGCAGTGCATAGATTGTTTCGTTTTTATTTAAAAGCCGGATGAAATTGCTGCAAAGTGGTACGAAGGAATTCCCTGTCGAGATGCGTATAAATTTCGGTGGTGGTAATACTTTCGTGCCCAAGCATTTCCTGTACGGCCCGCAGGTCGGCGCCGCCTTCTACCAGGTGCGTTGCAAATGAATGCCGGAAAGTGTGCGGCGAAATAATCTTTTTTATTTTAGCCAGCTTAGCCAGTTCTTTAATGATCAAAAATATCATTACCCTGGAGAGTTTACTGCCCCGGCGGTTTAAAAATAAAATGTCTTCATTGCCTGGTTTAACCTTTATGTGTACCCTTATATCATTTCGGTAGATATTGATGTACTTAACCGCATCGCTTCCAATGGGTACTAATCTTTCTTTATCTCCTTTCCCAATTACTCTTATAAACCCAACATCAAGGTGCAGGCAACTGATACGAAGGTTTACAGCCTCGGTAACCCGTAAGCCGCAACTGTACAGGGTTTCCAAAATAGCCTTGTTTCTGCCACCTTCCGGTTTGCTAAGGTCAATGCTGTTGATGATGGATTCTATTTCTTCAAAACTCAACACATCCGGTAAGGCCCTTTTAAGTTTGGGCGATTCCAGCAGGGTAGCGGGATCAATGGAAATGATCTGTTCCTGCAGGCAGTATTTAAAAAAACTCCGGAGCCCCGAAATGATCCTCGCCTGCGATCCCGGTGTCATGCCCAGTTCACTGATCCATCTAATAAAATTTTCAAGGTCCTTTAATACAATTTGCCGGGGGGTTTTTAATTCATTGGTTTCAGCTATCCATGTGGTCAGTTTTTCAATGTCATGCAGGTAGGCTTCCACGGAATTATCGCTCAGCGATTTTTCCAATTGAAGGTACGCTTTATATCCTTTTTTATATGGTTCCCACATGGCGCAGATTTGAAAATGTGAAAATGTGAAAATGTGAAAATGCCAGGTTTACCCGGATGGAAGTGATGAAGCCACAATATTTAAAAGTTGTAATCATCGAATTGGAGTTTATCATGAATGGTTGAAATTTTGAAAGGTAGCTCGTTTTATCACACGGTTGATTGTTGGTTGTTTTAATTTGTAAATTTCCACATTGGTGTTAAAGGTTTTCTTATTTTCGTTTACATATTTTTAATACTTCATTAATGATGATAGTAAACTTTCGTTCGTTCAAACAAAAAGTACGATACCATAAAAAATCATTCAAATCATTTTTAAC
>JANOTW010000236.1:0-2455 GCA_031416575.1 Ferruginibacter sp. | reverse complement strand
CCCGCCGCATGGCGGGATTTTTTTATGTTGAAACCGCAAGCTCCTTATTTTCTTGTTTGAATGAAACTATTATAAATCAAAAAGAAGGCTGAGGATTGGAAACTGTTTTCCTAAAAACAAACAGCGATTTCCATGATTCCTTTGTTAGATTTTCTGTAAACCAACTGCATTGTTGTACCGGCTCAAAGTTTTGTTCTTTTGAAAACGCCAGCATTTCTTCAACAAAAAAATATCTCATTTCATGATCTTCTTCAAACAGGTGTAATTCGTTACCTGCTTTTTTTTCAATCGTGATATTATAGTGAATTTGAACAATATTATGTTCCAAATCAATGGCAGGGTTTGCCGTTTTTGTAACCATCAAATTATCATTACTGTATTGTTTGGTTGATTGCTTTGGTTTGTCTTGTAACACTGCCGGAGCATGCCAGCAGTCAAAAATGAAAAGTCCACCGGGATACAGATGACAGGCTGCTGTTTCAAAAACAGCCCGTACATCGTCATTAGTTGTTTGATAACTCATTACATCAAATAAAGACAATACAACATCAAACTGTTCTGTTAGCCGGATTTTGCGAATATCATTTTGTAAAAACCTGATATGCGGCCCATACTCCTCTTTTGCAATTGTAATCATTTCTTCGGATCTGTCGGCACCATACACCGTGTAACCCAATTGAAAAAATTCATGAGCGTGTCTCCCAGTTCCGCAGCCCAAATCAAGAATACTTTGTGCGCCTTGATGGTGTTTTTTTATGATTGAATCAATAAAGCCCGCCTCCCGGTCATATAACTTTTCGGCATAAAATAAATTATAGCACAAAGCATATTCTTTAAAATTCATAAGCTTGTTAATTGCAGTAAAGAAACTGTTTCTTTTAATACCACATCCTGTTCTGCCTTTGTAAGACCAAGACCACTAGGCAGGTACAAACCCCGTTCTGCTAAATGCTCAGCAACCGGATAAAATTCATTCACAAACAATCCCTTTTTTTGAAATACAGGTTGCAGATGCATCGGGTAAAAAAAAGGCCGTGTACCTATTCCTTTACTTTGCAAAAATAGCATGGCTTTTTCTGCATTGAATGGAACTTTATTGTTTAACACAATGCCAAACACCCAGTAAATATTTTCAGCATACTCTTTTTTTGGTATGGGTAACTGTAACTCTTCTATATTCTGCAAATGGTTATGGTAACAGAGACCCATCTCTCTTTTTTTAAGTAAAAAAGAATCTATTTGTTCCAATTGTGCTAAACCTATAGCTGCATGCAGGTTCGACATGCGGTAATTATAACCCAATTCTTCATGATAAAATCTCTTTTGAGGAACGAAACACAGATTGCGTATAAGCCGGCACCTTTCGGCAATGGAAAGATCATCTGTTACAATCATTCCTCCCTCTCCTGTTGTAATATGCTTATTTGGATAAAAACTGAACGTGGAAACATCACCCAAACTTCCAACCTTAGCGGAATAATATGTTTGGCCTATTTGTTCTGCTGCATCTTCTATTATTTTCAAATCATATTTTTTTGCAAGTGCAAATATTGGATCCATATCAACAGGCAATCCGTAAATATGTACTGCCATGATGGCTTTTGTTTTGGGAGTGATCTTTTGTTCTATCAACTCGGTATTCATGTTCCAGGTGCCTGCATCAGCATCAACTAATACAGGAATATAGCCTGCCCTTATAACAGAGGCGGCGCAGGAAATAATTGTAAAAGCGGGTAATATTATTTCACTGCCTCTTGGTAATTGAAGCGCCTGAACAGCACAATCAAGGGCGGCACTGCCGCTGCTTACAGCAACTGCATATTTCCGGTTGCAGTAATGAGCGAAAGCCTGTTCGAATTTTGCCACAAACGGACCATCTGATGATACCCAGCCTGTATCAATACATTCAGCGAGGTATTTCTTTTCATTTCCGTTAAAAAGAGGAGTGTTTACTGAAATCATGAAACAACAGGTGAAGAATTTAAGCCAGGCGAAATCACTTCTTTCTCGTAAACTAAATAAGGGCCTTGTTTTACTTCAATCATCTCGGTTAAAGAAAGAAATTCAAAGCCATGACCACCGGAAATTAAAATGATGATATCGCCTTCATTGATAATTCGAGTTGCCACGGGGTTGTGTTGATCATCATACAAAAATACTTTAACAGAACCCTTTTTTATAATCAACACTTCCTGGTATTGATAAATCGTATTGTGTTCGTGCCGGTGCGTATGTGGTTCAATCACATCACCTGCATTGCGGCAAACAGAACCCACCTGTAAAGGATAATCATCAGGCGTAAAAAAATGGGTGCCGATTCTTGAACTGTCATTATAAATGATCAAAGCAAGCGTGAGGGTTCCAGATGTGATTGTTTCAAGCATAAGAAATATCAATATAAGAAGATTTAGAATATTTTTTTTTAAAATTACCCAGGGACCCTTTTAACTTCAAC
>JANOTW010000235.1:0-4262 GCA_031416575.1 Ferruginibacter sp. | reverse complement strand
AGTGCTTGATGGTGTAAGCGTAGTGGTCCGCAGCAATATCATCCAGTTAAAAACACCGGACGAATTGCGTGGCAGGGTTATGAGTGTAAACTCCATGTTCATCAATTCCTCCAATGAAATCGGGCAGTTTGAAAGCGGTGTGGCGGCCAAACTAATGGGCGTTGTCCCTTCGGTGGTATTTGGTGGGTGCATGACGATATTTGTAGTGATTGCTACCTGGATTAAGGCGCCTTCGTTGAAGAAGTTGGAGTATTGAAAAGCCCGCTGTCCCGCTTTCTGGCGGAGAAACTTAGGTAGTATCATTAAAATTAAACCGATGACATTTTATTTTTGTTAGTTTAATGTTTATTTTACCGGCTTTAGTTCCCTGATTAAGCATCGCTGCGTCATCGTAATCCCGGGTAAGGCTTGTGTGCTGCATCGGGGCTTGCCGACTTTCGGCATCCCGATGTTACACTTGAATCGGGACTTGTACCGCATACCATTGGGGATCTTTTATTGATGCGGATGGTGTGTTGCTGTATATAACGGGGATGGATTAAATGAATAAATTATCTCATATTTTTAAATTATCACTAAAGCAAGAAATAACATGGACACAGACGAACTATCTACCGAAGCATATAAAGCAATAATAATTGAAGCCGAAAAATTTAATCACGACCTGACACTTCGATTCGGAGTAATGGCAGGTTCCTGTGAAAACGAAAAGGAATATTTACTTAAAGCAAAAAAATTAATAACAGCCATCCAGGGACTTGACGAATATCATCTGTCCGATATGTTTTTTGGGTCGCCTCCTGACAAAAAACATTTACTTTTGACCCTTCAAAAAATATTGACCAACATTTCAGCGGTAGAAAAAATCCCGGAAGATAAAAGACATTATGAGTTTTAAGCCAACCTTTGCAAACCATCAATTCAATAATATATCAGTTGACAAATTTATTGAACAATATAAAATGAAAAATCCTAAAGAGGGCTTTAAGACATTAAAAGAGGATCTTCTTTACTTTAGACAATTAAAACTAGAAGGAGCAAAATGTAATTGTGGTAATCCAATATGGGTAATAGGATCCGCTATAACTGGCAAGGGCTGTTTTACATGTATAACAGGGGAATCTGACCCTTCAGACGATTATGAAATTAAATAGATTTGGCTATCAGCTTCAGTTTTGCAGCGATCCTTCGAGTAAATACTATGCTCATCCATCAAGGTTTTCAATAAGAAGTGTAAAAATATTTTTCGGGCTAATTTGAGAAAATATTTAAAAAATCAAGAAAAAATCAGAACTTTGTTACAAGTTATTAACCAATAACTACACAGTATCATGGCAACACCAATTACAATAACTCCGATTTTAAAAAATGAATCTTCTTCAAGATTCAATAAAACCTTTGTTGCTCAACAAAATATAAAAATTTCCGATACTTCAAAGAAAAGAATCGAATCCTTAGTGGTTAAAGTCCTTGCTAAAAGTAAATTCTCAAAATAGTTGGAACTTTCAGATTTTCATTTTACAGCACTTACTGGCGATATTGATTTATCCGGTTTTAACTGTGATGATGCTGACATTAATGAGTTTCTAAAGGATGATTCATTAAATTATCAAAAGCAAAAAATAGCCAATACTTATCTTTTTCTTGAAGAAGCAGGGAATGTGTCCATATTCTTTAGTATTTCTAATGACTGTTTAAATGATTTGGGAGACACAAAAGGTTTTACCAAAACAATCTGGAACAGATTTCATAGAAAAAGTGAAATTCCTAACAACAAAAGAATCAAACAATATCCTGCAATTAAAATTGGCCGCCTTGGAATTGATAAATCTTTTCAAGGAAAAGGACTAGCCAATCAACTTATGGACTTCATCAAAGGCTGGGTTGTTATTGACCATAAACCTGCTTGCAGACTCCTCCTGTTAGATGCATATAACAAGGAAAAACAAATCAAGTTTTACCATCGTAACGATTTCATTTTTCTATTGGATGAAGATTTTAAAAACAGGGCCCGAATTATGTATTTTGACCTTCTGAGACTACAGTAGAAACATCTGCAACCATTGCCCGGCTTTTATTTAGTTGTATGCCATACGTTACCACATTAAATATCCGTAACTTTATTTTAAATTAAAACTCTTTACCATGCAACGCAGATCATTCATCCGGCATACCAGCCTCACATTAGCCAGCCTGGCTTTTTTAAGTAATAAAACTATCTCACAGTTATTAGCCGACCCTGCCTGGAAAATAAAAATGCTCACCAAAGAAATTGGCGTGTTTACTGAAAAGGGTGGCACCATTTTATTTATGCTGTCTAAAGATGGTATCGTGGTAGTGGATTCGCAGTTCCCGGAACAATCGCAGCACCTGATTGATGAATTGAAAAAGCAGTCGGAGCAGCCATTTAGGTTATTGATCAATACCCATCATCATGGAGACCATAGCGGGGGTAATATCGCTTTTAAAGGATTGGTGCAGCATGTATTAGCGCATGAAAACTCAAAAATTAACCAGGAAAAAGCTGCTATAGAAAAAAAGACCGAAGACAAACAATTATATCCCGATAAAACTTTTGCTACCACCTGGTGCGAAAAGATCGGCAAAGAAGAAGTATGCATGCATTACTTTGGAGCGGCCCATACCAATGGTGATAGTTTTGTGCATTTTACAAAAGCCAATATCGTGCATGTCGGCGACCTGGTATTTAACAGGAGGCATCCATTTGTGGACAGGACTGCCGGTGCAAATATCAGCAGTTGGATAAAAGTGCTGGATAAAGCAGGCGCTACCTTTAACAACAAAACAAAATTTGTATGTGGCCATGCCGCGGAAGGCTATGAAATTATAGCCTCCAAAGATGAAGTGAAATTATTTGGCGATTACCTGGGCAAACTAATGCAGTTTACAGAAGCAGGTATAAAGGCTGGTAAAACAAAAGAAGAAATTGTAAAAACCACTATCATTCCGGGAGCGCCAGAATGGAAAGGCGATGGTATTGAACGGCCACTGGGAGCGGCTTTTGATGAATTAACCAGTAAATAACCGTTTGTTGTTTTCACGCAAAAGCGCAAAGGTGCAAAGCCGATAAGAAAAAAACACACGTTTGTTCTTTTCCATGTTTTTGCCGAAAATTCGTTTTTACTATGCTACTTTGAGTCACCATCTAAACAGCTACCCTACTTCCCCATCGCCATTAATTTTTCAATAACATAATAAGTGATAGGGCAAAAAGTGGAGTTCTTTAGTGCCATTGGCTGCCGCTTCAATAAAAAATCTTCATCTGTATAAGGGAAACGTTCGCAGTCTGACGGACGCACATCGTAGATGGTGCAGTAGTTATCTTCACCCAAAAATGAACAGGGTGCGGCACGCATTACATAATCGCCATCCGCATCTACTGTCAGGTAATTATTGATCAGGTCGCCATCCTTCATTTTTAAATATTTGGCTATCCGCTTGATATCGGGTGTTTTAAACCTTGGTGAATAACCTTTGCAGCAATTACCGCATTTCAGGCAATCAATTTTGGCGAATGCTTCCTCATGCAGACCGGGCAGGGCTTTTAATACCGTATTCTTATCTGCCCTATGCAGGTAATTTTTGTATAATTTTTGTCTTTCCCCTGATTTTTTTTCCCAGGCCCTTAAAAGTTCATTGCTCATAATTGGTATAATTTAAAATTTCCTCCTGAACTTCGTTCGTATCTTTTCAGGGACACGCATGGTGTTAAAAACAGTAGATTGAAGTGAGGCCCGCTCTCAGGATTGATTTAATTTATGGTTATAGCAGCCATAATCATAGATTTATTCTACATTTCGCCAAACATACAAAGTAACGAACATAAAATCACCAAAGATTGTTGTGTTAATGTAATTTTGCCGATTAAAAATGTACTGGCTAAATTGTAGTAATATTTTTTAACATTATTATGATTTGAAGACACCAACAATTTATATACTAAGTGGTAAATGTTCCACAAAGCTACAAAAGTACAAGAGTACCCAAATAAGCCGGGGCTGATGTTTCGCTAATAATCCCGATGAATCGGGAGGAAAAATTTACAGGTCTTTTATTTTCAAAGGGCGAACTGTTTTTTAAAGGGAGGCATAATTTGAAGGCCCTGTTTTGCCCCCGGCCCCTGAAGGGGAGGTCTTCTGCCAGTTCATTAACTACGCCTGATGAACCGCCCAGTATAACGCAATTAAAGTTGCCCATTGGTATTAAGTACAAGAGTGCGACGCAAGGATGCTTAATTGAAA
>JANOTW010000234.1:0-2135 GCA_031416575.1 Ferruginibacter sp. | reverse complement strand
GCCAATTAATACGCTGCGCATTAACCGGTACTTTAATCGCTGCTTCCAGGTCCATTTTGATGAGATTGCAGGATCACCTGCCATTTTCATGAATCTTCCCGCCTCCCAGGATGCATACTCATTGTGCTTTATAACATAATGTGATACGCCGCGAAAATCCTGGTGATCAATCTTACTGTTTATAACACCCACTTCACCTTCCAGTATCGGATGCTCGTGTACTTCCATATCAAGTTTGCTCCATTGATCCTCATCAATCCTTTCATATTCACCGGCCCCCACACGAAATAGCGCAAGTTTGCGCAATGGATACCCACCCTTTAACTGTTTACCAAGAAAATAGATGGAATAATTTAGCCAATATCCTACTTTATCACCCCGTTGTAAATTTTCGCGAAGCTCTTTTTTAAAACTTTCGGTAATATATTCATCCGCATCTATAAACAATATCCATTTAGTGGTAATCGAATAATTTCTTAAAAACCAATTCCTTTTTTTGGGGAATTTTCCATCCCATTTAAAATTTACAACCTCAGCTCCAAAACTGGTAGCTATTGATTGGGTGCTATCCGTACTTCCTGAATCCAGCACTACAATCCGGCGGGCAAGGCCGGTCCCAATAGCTGCAAGACATCCGGGAAGGTTCTGTTCTTCGTTTCTTACAGGGATAGCAATGGTTAAATCAAGTACTTCGGGCATTAAATAATTAATTTCTTTTATTTTATTTTTTAATCTGAAAGTGGCGGCCTAAGTATTTGCTTTATGTTTATTCGCTTATCAGGTGATAAGATGGGGGCATCCCAAATATGATTTTATATAAGCCTCAACCATTTTCTTTATATATTTTTGGAGTAAACTTCTTTATAAAGATCATGGTATTGGCCCGCAATTTTTTTTGCTTCGAACCTCGCCTTATTTTTTCTGCCCGCTTCAATCAGGCTTTCACGATAAGCATCATCCCCTATTACACGGATAATACCCTCACGGATAGACGCAATATCCAAAGGGTCAACCAAACAGGCGGCATTCCCCGCAATTTCGGGCATAGCGGATACATTACTTGTTACTACCGCACGTTCAACCGCATTCGCCTCAATGATGGGCATTCCAAATCCTTCGTAAGTGGAAACAAATACCAACATGTCGCAATCGGCATATTTTTGAATTATTTCCTTTTTAGATAAGTTGCTTCCCCAGTTGTAATCAATTTTGTAATGGTGAAGTAATTCGATTGTTTCCTGGTTTGGCTTACCTACAATATCAAGCTTACAGTGTATGCCTGCAATCGCCTGTACTAAACGCTCAATATTTTTATTAGCCCTGGTGCCAATTTGTAACAAAACCGGTTTTTCCTTATTGAATATTTTTGATACGGGTTTAAAATCCGGGGATATGCAATTGTAAATAACACGAATTTTTTCGGGAGTGCAATTTGCATATTTTAAAATTTCATCCCTGGTACATTGAGAAACAGCCGTCACAACGGCTGATTTTAAAATAGGTATCCGAAGCCAAAACCATTTAAATATAAAAGTTTTAAATGGATTGGCATTGTAAACATACAAACGATAGAGATCGTGAATGGTAAGAATAGTTTTGCCTTTTGGCATAAAAAAAGTGGCGTAGTTGAAATCTCCAATTACATGATTGATACAATCCCTGGATTTGAAAGCAACTGAAACTACATCGAATACCCTATCCAAAAAAGAAGAACCATTATACCTAAAAAATACGGTAGAAAATTCAAGCGATCGGGGAAGATTTTGCCTGATAATATCGAAAAGTAGATTAATGCTAAGGGTACCATCTTTATTTTGGTAAAACAATATCTTCATAAACCGCCAGTCTAAAAATAAATTGTTGCATTCCCAATAGGTTTATTATCGTATTTGGAATGCAACAATATAAATTTTATTTTATGCTTTTACAATGAGGTTCCGTTCTTTGATCGGTTTGCAGGGATGCCCTGCACAAACCATCCATCCTGGCATGTCCTTCGTTACAACCGATCTTGCCCCGATGACACATCCTTCGCCGATGGTAATGCCCGGATGAATAAATGCCTCTGCCGCCACCCAGGCATGATCACCAATAATAATTGGCCTTGTATAAAGCGGGAAACCAGGTAAATTATA
>JANOTW010000233.1:0-25141 GCA_031416575.1 Ferruginibacter sp. | reverse complement strand
AGCAACTGGTGCCAGAAGCCTTTGTCGCCCTGGTATGCAGCCAATCCTTTTATATGTGCCTTTAATTGTTGCAACACAAATGCCCTTCCGGGATGAGCTTCGGGCAGCACATCCAGCAGATCCACTTTTGCCAGCAATGCCCATCCATTCGCCCTCGCCCACCTGAATTCGGGATGTGTTTCCATGCTTTCTACCCAGCCATGCATGTACAGGCCTTTTTCCTTATTAAACATTCGTTCGCTAAATTGCTTTACCTGCTTTACCGCATCATCAAAATATTTTTTATCGCCGGTAAGCTTGCCCATCTGGGCTAAAGCGGGTACACCCATATACAGGTCATCCAGCCATAAGGTATTTTTCTGCGGGCGGATCCTTGCCAATGTTCTATCCGGCAACCTGTATTCTTTATTGGCTACAAAATCTATCAGATTATCAATCACCGGGCGTAGGTCCTTGTTTATACCGGCCGTAGTAGCCTTTATCATGGCTGCGCAAATTGCGCCTGCATCATCCAAAGCTTTAGGTTCTATTGGCTGCCGCAAAGGATAATCGTTTGTTGTATAAGCGCCGGTTGACTTTAGCTTTTTTACTGCAGGGATCCATTCGGCTAAAAAGGAGAAACGATTTTTCACATAGTTGCTGTATTTATTATCCCCCGTTGTTTCAGCAGCCAGCAACATGCCGGAATACGTAACACCCCATTCGTAACTGGTAAGCCTGAAATCGCCCTGCTTAACGGTTGTATTGGTATCAATCCTTGACACATCATTTACTGCACCACCGGTTTGTTTATTGATCATTTGCGCTGGCGTAACCGCATCCAGGTAGTTAAAAATTTTATCCAGTACTTTTTTTATTTCTTCCTTTGGCATGGGGGCGTAAGGTGTGGGATAATCCACTTTTAAAGCGTGTAACGGAGCGGTTGCATCATTGCCCGGGTTTACCTGTGCTTTTGAGGCGTGGGCCGCCGTTAACGCAATGATTAAAATGGTGCATGTTTTTTTCATGTGGGTTGTTTTTTTTGTAAGTTATTTAGTCTGCCCATTGGGCATGTGTTGAAAGCGATTGCAAATGTGTTTCTCAAATCATGTTTGCAGCGGGAATGAATTGAAAGCCTTCCATTTGGCCTGCTATGAAACAGGTTGCCCCGCTGGGGCAAATGCATTTCTGATTTCTTTGCTACAAACATGCTGTCACGCTGGGGCAGGGTTGAAATATGTCTGTGTTGGTTGAGCCTGATCGTTATTATTTCCATTTTGTAAAATGGCAGTCCTGTAAGTGATTTTGTTTTTCATGCCAGCGGCATAACCTGTTTGTAGCATCAAAACAAAATGTGTTTTGCCCCGGAGGGGCAACCTGTTTAACACATTTGGCTAATCGTAAAACTCAAAAAGGTATTCATCTTTATATTCAATCTCAAACAATTTTAAAAGGCTTATGTATTCGGTTTTAAACGATTGCTTTTTATGATGCTCTTTTTGGTTGGCAATGTATTTGCAAACCTTATCAATCTGCGACTTGCCGTAAGAAAAAGCCCCGTACCCCCCCTGCCATTCAAATTTTCCTTTTACAAAACCTTTATCGTTTATCCAGTTGTGGCTCGCCCGTTTTATATCTTTCACTGCATCTGAAATGGCAATTGCCGGATTTAAACCAATGAAAATATGAACATGATCAGGCATGCCGTTAATGGAAAGCATTTTATGTTTATCAGTTTGTACAACACCGGTTGTGTATTTATACATTTCTTCTTCCCATCCGCTTTCAATAAAACTGTGCCTTCCTTTCACGGCAAAAACTAACTGGATATACAGTTGTGTGTAGGTATCGCCCATAAGATGATTTTTTAGGTTTATGTAATTTATGTTTAGAACAAAAGTTTTCAGCGCATTAAAATAAACTCTTCTTTCTGTACGGCGATAATGTCTTCTACAAACAGGCTGCCCGCCGGAACAATTTTAAACATATTTTTTTGCTACTAAAAGGCTTCACTACACGGGCAGGGAATTATCTCTTGCACTACTACAAACAGGTTGCCCCGCTAGGGCAGGGATGACCTTCATCTTTTTGCTACAAACAGGTTGCCCCGCTTGGGCAAACAGGATGCTTATTTCTTTTCTACAAACAGGTTGCCCCGCCGGGGCAGGATTAACCACCATCATCTCTGATGCTACAAACAGGTTGCTCCGCTGGAGCAGAATGGCCTTCATACTTTTTGCGATAGATAAGTTGCCGTTACCGAATTCATCCTAGTTTTTTTACTAAATCGCTTAAACCGTCTGGAAGGTTGAATATCATCTTTAATATTCTTCTTTTATAAACTGGCAGTGTTTCAAAATACATTGTGGATTTTTTATGCCAACGTCATAACCTGTTTGCAGCATCACAACAAAAAACGGTATTTGCCCCGGAGGGGCAACCTGTTAACCCACAAATTTATTACTGATCTGATAATTATTAATAGCTCCGGTTAATCGATAACACAATCAAATATCCACATTGGTATAACGTACAAGAGAGTCCCGATAAGGATCGGGATTAACATGACACAATCCCGTATGTACGGGAATGCCCATAGCTGCTTCTTTGCCCGGACAACAAACCTAAAACTGAACAACCAATAATTTTTGCTCCATGACGAACTTGCACAAACGCCTACATGAATGTGTTGAATTTTTTTTTAAAATCAAAGGACGGCACAATTTTCATTGACCGTCCTTTACTAACTGCTAAGTGAGAAAAAAATTAGTAGCCAGGGTTTTGCATTGCTTGTTTTTGTGCTGGTGTTAAAGCCAATCCTCCTGCCTGAATACCATCTAAAAATGTTTGCGGTATTGGGCGAAGTGAATGATGGTCTTTAATATTTGGTGCTGCCTCAGGATTAAATGCAATGGCACGTGCAACTAATGTTTTTGTACGGGACAAATCTTGCCAGCGCAAATACTCGCCAGCCAGCTCTCTTGCTCTTTCGTTTAATATTAAGCATAACATTCTGTCGTAAGTAGCGGCATAATTCAGCCTTCCAATTATATGCTCATCACCTGCAGGTAAAGTTGCTATATTGGTAATGGCTAAACTTGTTGAGGCCGCAGTAGTAACAGGAATATTATTTGACTCGTAATAAGAATTTTCAGGGAAAAAAGAAGGAGGTACCGATTGAGGTGCACTGCTGGTTGCACCACCACCATCATAATAAACCGAGCGGCTTTCCCCGCTTATGTATTGCGCCCTTGCCCGTAATGGGTTTATGTAAGGTAACGCATCAGTATAAGCACCAGTACCCAGTTTTGCCAAACGGATTTTTGCTTCTGCAGCTATCAAATAGGTTTCGGCAGAACGGGCTAATGTAATATCACGAAGGCCTCTTACATCGTTAAATCCTGCGGTACGTGAGCCATCCATAAACTTGCTTAATGATGGAAAACGGCGGGTATCGTTCCATCCACCGTCTGTCGTAACGCCATTCCTGTAGGCCACGTACACATGAGGTATAGTTTTACCTGTTCCGCTATAAACCACCGAATTGTTGATTACATTAGCAGAAAACCGGGTATCCCCGGGCTGATTGATAACATACATTATTCCTAAATCGCCCCGCACATAAGGGGCCGTTGGCGTATTAGCATTAACCCTGTGCTTTGTCCTGAAGGTTTTCCAAAACCTTGAGTCGTTTTGCATGTCATATACCCTGTACATGAAATGAGTTGGAGCTAACCTACTGAAAGGACGGTCCCCGCTAAGGTCACGCTGCATTTGTGCAACATCTTCATACCGGGAAACATAATACAAATGCTGTGTATTTTGACCGCTTGCCGATAAGTCTGATGTAAACTGTGCAGACAGGATTACTTCACGAAGATTTTCATTAGCGCCATTTGGAGAAGTGTACCGCCACAAATCACCAAAGTTGGGCGCTAACGCATGATTGGCTATAACTGCATCACATAATGGACCAATAGCGGCTAAGTCAGCCGCTTTGGTTGATGTGTTCCAGGAATCATTAATTTCACTGGCACGGCTCAGGTATGCTTTTGCCAAAAAATGTGCCACAGCATCTTTGGTAATTTTTCCGGGGCCACCTGTATTAGCCAGAAGGGTATTTGCCTTTATGAAGTCGGCAATTATTACGTCATACACTTCTTTAGGGGCAGCACGGGTAAATTCTAATTCTGCTGCGGCGCCGGGATCGCTGGGTATCGTTTTTAAAGGCACTGCACCGTATTGGCTCACCAGCCTTAAATAGTTGTAGGCACGAAGAAAATAACCTTCTCCCAATACAGTACCCTTGATGGCAGGTGCAGTAGAAGTACTGGCAGCCGCATTTTGAATAATCAGGTTGGCTTGACCAATCCCGATGTATAAATTATCCCATTGAGCATTGGCTGTCACGGTATTACCACTATTAGGCGTAACGAAGGAACCAAAAGTATTACCATAAGAATTGTACATACCGTTTGAAGGATCGCCACCTACACGAAACTCATCAACCCCATAGCACATATTAGAAAATGCCATTTCGCCATTGAATTGTGTGGCAAATACCTGGTGATAGGCAGCGTTCACCAATTGCTGGATGCCGGCATCCGTTTTATAAAACTCCAAATCCCTTACGGTTTCAAGTGTTTCATCTAAAAAAGATTTTTTACAAGAAGTGGCGGCCGTTAGTACAAGTATGGCAGCCAGGCTTATTTTAAATATTTTATTTTTCATCTGTATATTTTTTATTGCTGATAATTGCCAGCAGCTTTTTACCAACAAGTAATTATCAATTAAAATCCTGCATTAATACCAATAGTATAACCACGGTTAGAGAACATTGCTGCTACATCCATATCCATGAATTTAATTTGGGAGAACAGCATTGCGGGGTTAGCAGCCTGGAAATACACCCGCAGGGTGGACATGTGCATCTTAGTCAGAATTATTCCGGGAACGTTATAGGAAGCGGAAATGTTCCTGAGTTTCAAAAACGATGCTTTTTGGTAGCCTAATGCTGCTGAATAGTTATCACCTGAACCTACTGAATAAAATGGTTTTTGGTATTCACTGTTTTGGTTATTTTCTGTCCAGTAACTGATCTGCCGCTGATTTCCACGTGCCGTTTGAGCTTCCCCACCTGTATTAACCAAGTAGTTCAACCGTCCGTAAATAAAGAATGACAACTCAAAGTTTTTGTAGGAGAAATTATTTGTCATACCCACTATCCAGCGGGGCCTTGTGTGGCCAATAATTACACGGTCATTATTTGCATCAATCTTGTTATCGCCATTCTGGTCAATGGGCCTTACCTGGCCTGGCGTAAAGTTGTTACCGTTCAGGCCAAACTTACGTATGGTTGCAGTATCGGCATATTGCCACATACCAGTTGACGCAAAGCCATAAATAACACCAAGAGGCTGACCGATAAACCAGTTGTTATTAATATCATTCTGCTTACCATTTGCCAGGGTAACTATCTTGTCTTTTTGCCAGGAAGCATTTATGTTGCTTGTCCACTGAAAGTGTTTAGTGGTTACGTTGATGGTGTTGATATTAATATCAATACCCTTATTGGAAGTTTCGCCCACATTTTGGAATGTTGTGGAGTAACCCGTTACAGTGGGTATTGAACGGGCCATTAACAAATCCTTCGTTTGGGAAGTGTAAACATCAATTGCCCCTGAAATCCTTCTTTTGAAGATTGCAAAATCAAGACCGAGGTTATACTGTGTTGTTTTTTCCCAACGCAAATCTTTATTTGCAAGTTCTACAACAGGAAGTAAACCTGCATTAAGAGCGCCACCTATTGGATAGAACATAGGCGATGTCCTGCCCTTGGTTTTATACGCATCAATGGCAGAGTTACCCGTAACACCCATACCAACACGGAGCTTTAAATCATTCAGCCATCCTAAGTTTTGCATAAAGCTTTCATTGTTAATCCGCCATGCCAATGCCGCACTTGGAAATATATCAAATTTATTCCCTTCTGCAAGCTGCGAAGCGCCATCCGTACGTACAGATACAGTCAATAAATATTTATCATTAAACCCATAATTTAAGCGTCCCATATAACTTAATAATTGCCTTTTGGTTAAATCAGAAGTTTGAGCGATGGTAAGATTAGTGGAAGGCAGTGCACCATTGTTAAGCGCATACCATTTTTGGCTGGCAAAGGGAATACCGGTACCTGTTATCCTGTTTACAGGATCGGCAACAAACTTGGTAGCACTTTGTAATAAGGTAAGTCCAAAACTGTGTTTTTTGATTTCCCTATCGTAATAGATCAGGTTATCCAATGTCCATGAATAAGTTTTAGATTCCTGCAAAGAGGCCCCGTTAATTCCGCTGCTGGCTGCCGACTGCCCGTCAATATAAACACCATTGGTATAGTTAGAAAAATCCGGGCCAAAGTTCATGCGGTATTTCAATCCCTTTAATGCATGATGCATTTTCCCAAAATCCATCTGTGCATACAGGCTTCCAAATGCCCGCAAGGTTGCCCTTTGATCTTGTGTAAAATTCTGTTCATCCACTACAGTTTTTATGGCCACATCGCCGCCGGGAAAAATTATCCTGTTACCGGCAGAATCATAAGGTTGCGCCCATTTGAAAAGGTTTCTGGAAGACCCGTAAATACTTGATTGCGGGGAACCAATAAATGAACCAATTACGATATTGGACTGGCCAAACTCCTGAACACCATAAGTAAGATTTACATTTACCCCCATATTAAACCAGTCAGTGGCCTGTATATCCACACTTGCTTTTCCTGCATATCTTGTAAATTTTTGTCCGATAGAAGTACCTTGATTATTCAAATATCCAAAAGAAGCGTAAGCTTTTATATTTTTGGTACCGCCGCTGACACTGATGGTATTGTCGTGCGTAATACCTTTTTGTGATGTTAAGCCTGTCCAGTCTGTATTGCCAACTTTTGAGCCATCCCATGTTCCAGAGGCCCAGCCCTGGGCAATATTTTTCCAGGCAGTTTGGTCAGAAGTGGCCAGAAAAATATCACGGTCATTAGTAATATTGGGGTTATCGCCTCTTGGCCGGGTTGCCGTATTACTATAATAAACAGCCCAGCGGCGAAAATCTAAATACTCTGAGGCAGACATTATGGGAGCCCAATCCACTATTTTTTCAACAGTAGTTGAAGAGTAAAGATTGATTTGAACCTTGCCTGCTTTGCCCTGTTTGGTGGTAACAATTACTACACCATTGGCTCCCCTTGAACCAAAAATAGCTGTAGCCGATGCATCTTTCAACACATCTATTGATTCAATATCATTGGGGTTAAGATATTCAATACCTCCTGTACTTAACGGAATACCATCCACAACAAACAGTGGTGAGTTAGATGCTGATAAAGAACGTACACCACGGATATTAATGCTGCCCACCTGTCCGGGGCGTTCATTAGAAGTAATATCCACACCGGCAACTTTACCCTGCATGGCCTGCAAGGCATTGTCAACCGGCCGGGACCTGATGTCTTTTTGGTTGATACCTGCAACAGAACCGGTTACATCTTTCCTTTTAACGGTTGCGTAGCCTATCACTACAACATCGGATAAGTTTTCGTTTACCGATATTAATGACACAGATAACTCCGATTTATTGCCTACAGCAATTTCCTGCATCTCGTGCCCTACAAAACTAAATAGCAGTTTTGCATTGCCCGAAGTAACATTAATTGTAAATGCACCTTCCTGGCTGGTGGCTACGGAGTTTGTTTTACCTTTCTCTGTTACCGTTACACCCTCCAAAATTTTGCCAGCATCGTCGGTTACTTTACCCGATACGGCAAAATTTTGAGCAGTTGCTGAAAAAGATAAAAACAGGAAAACGAGGAGAATGTAAAACTTGTTTACACATAGTTTATTGGTCATATAGCATTAGTTAAACATGAGGAAAAATAAAGATTGCGAAAATACTAAAATTCCACGACTTTGTCGTCCTGTACTATCCTGAATAAAAACAAATTTTATTCTCATAATTTTAAAATAATGGACGAATAAGTCTGCATTGCCCCCTTTTATTTTCTAAACCGCCATGAGAATAAATAATATCAGGATGATGATGATAGGATATCACCATATAGCTTCGCAGGTTTTACATTTAGTGTGAGTTACTTACTGTGACAGTGCCTAATAAAAAGTCTGTCAAAAGTTTGCCCCAAATACCAGAAACGTTAAACATTCAGGATAAGGCCATGTTTGAGCATGGATGAGGAAGCTGATTTTGAAAGCATTACCGCTAACCATGTATCCTGCTGATTGATCAGCCAAAAAACTCCTGCAGTAATTGATCTTTAGACTTGCGCAGACCACGGATGTAAAAGTCCATTAAACTTAAGTTGACGGCTATGGTGAGAACACCCACCACCCGGGAGTAACCTGGAAGTATTATACTGCAAAAGGGGTGAATCAGTGAAATTTTGTTTTGTTCTTTAAAAAAACAAAACAGGTTACCCCATCCCATAATGGGGTAAAAATTGTTAATTTAAAACGCAATTAAAGATCCACAATGATATTACGTACAAGAGTACCCAAATAAGCCGGGGCTGATGTTTCGCCGATTACAACAATAAACAGGTTTCCTTTTTAGTTCCGCCGCGGCGGAAGGGATATTGGTAGAAAAACAGATTTAAAATTTCTAAAAGTCCCGTAGGGACGTGATATAAAGAACTCATAACAGAGAGAGATTAAACCCTGAATAATATCACGTCCCTACGGGACTATTATTGTATTTTTTTTTCTGGCTACCGATATTATGTCCCTACGGGACGAAGAAATTTGAAGCTTCGAACATAAAACACAATTAAAGATCCCAATTGGTTTGCGGTACACGAGTGCGACGCAACGATGATGCCATGAAATACTTCTGCCCGGACAACAAAAAAAAGAATGGTTGTATAGAAGGGCGTCCCGATACGCATTCGCTATCGGGATTAACAATGCAACAATGTTCAATCAGGGTTTTAAAGACGGGACAAAAAAAAGTGCATATCTTAAACATGCACTTTTTAAAAAAGGAAATATTTTTCATTAAAACTTAAAAGGTAAAAACCAATCCCTGCTCATTAATTTCGCCCTGGCTGCGGAAGCTGCGCCGGCAGACAATCCCGACTTACGCAATTTGTCGAAAATTTTATCCGCTATAAATGCGGGGTCATTACGGCGTATGGCAACTCTTAACAGATCGGACCAGCGCTGTCCTTCGTAAGCAAGTTCCAACGCGTTTTCCGCCATGATCATATTTTCTATATTGGTTACACTATCCGTTAATGGTATTGGCACCGGTTTCAAACCTGCCCTTCCCCTTATCCCGATATTTCGGTACCAGGTATTTCTAAATGCCGGGCCATCCCCTTCCCTTGCATCAAAATCGTAAGGCCAGGGCAAAAATGTTTGCTGCATATTAGTTACATCCCCTACCCTGTTATTGCCTGGCAAAGGATCGTAATGATAATTGATCCCTTTGTTTACCAGGGCATAAGCAAGTTTGTTCTTACCAGCACGGTTAGCCGCTTCGGAATAATGCAAATGCAATGTAGCAGCCCTTGTTAAAAACCATTTACCAGGCTGGCTAAAAGTATTGATGGGCAAATTATTAGTACCCAAATAATTATACAGGTATTTCATGATTACAGGTTTTCCGTTTATTAACCTGTAAGTAAAAACACCCCTTGAATCCAAAGGGAAATTATCCCTTAGTACTTCAGCGGCAGTTGCCGTGTTTCCCGCAAAGGTATAAACCTGTGTTTGGCTATTCCAATTATCTATCGCCTGCTGTGCAGGTTGAACCAGGTAGCTTCCACCGTTGGGAGAAAATAAATCGATAAACGGATTTACCGGTTCAAAATTCCTGTCAAAGGGCAAAGACCAAATCATTTCCCAGTTAAATTCATTGTCCACCTGGGGGCGTTCAAATAAATACCTCCAGCCGTTAGTAGTAACCAAAGATGAAAAATCAAATATCCTGGTATAGCTAACACTTGAATTGGAAAAACTAGATACCCTGTATAGATTATAAAAAAGTTCCCCTACACCGCTTGGCCCTAAAACTTCCATCACTCTTTTGTACCGGTCGGCGGATTTATCGTATTGGCCCTGCCACAAGTACAAATCGCCTAATAAAACATTTTTATTGATAAAGAATTTTTGCGTGTTGTAACCGTCCACAACAGTTTGCAAAGTGGTCCCTATAGGATAATCTCCCGTAAAAGGAAGCGTTTCGGTAAATGCGGTAAGCGAATCAATCAATACAGGCAGTGACAACACCGGGAAATTATTACTTTCCTTTAAATCACTTGCCTGAACGATTGGATTGGTTACATAAGGTATTTTACCATAGTGAATTCCTAATTGCAAATACACCCAGCTTCTTATCGCCCCTATATCCGAATAGCGTTGATTGTATTCCGCCACTTTCAATTTTTTATCAGCATACATTTTCTTGAAATTAGCCAACACGTCATTACAGTTTACAATCACTTCGTAAAATGGTTTCGGATCAATATAGGGATTGTTAACCGTTGCCGTTTGCTCACTTAATTGTCGCAGGCCGGCATCCGAATTTGTGGTGATATCCATTAAATCACCTCTCAGTTCATTTAATAACAGATATGGTTTGGCCAGTTTCATTACTTTACCATACACGCCAATAACGGCAGCATCCGCATCAAACACATTGCGGTACATGTTCTCAACGCTTACGGTAGTTTGGGGTTCTACATCCACAATTTTTTTACAAGAAGATATTGTAATAGATATACCTGCCGCAAAAAGAGCGAAACCTAATTTATTTAATAACCTGCATTTCATTTCCATAAAATTTTATAACTGAATTATAATTACAATCCTACCCTGAAACCAACCTGAACCGATCTAAACTGTGGTTCCAAGGTATTGTCCACTCCCTGGCCGAATATACTTTCCGTTGCGCTAAACTCTGGATCGTACCCTTTGTATTTAGTAGCGGTAACCAAATTATTACCGGTAGCATATATGGTCGCGTTTTTGAAAAATCCGGGTTTAAAAGGCACGTCATAAGAAAGCGTAACAACCCTTAAACGCAGGTACGAACCATCTTCTATCCACCTGCTGCTGAAACGGCCGTTGCCCATCGGATCGCCCCAAACCGCTTTGGGCATGCTGGTAACCTGGCCATTTGATTTCCACCTGCTTAATGCGGCATCGGTTTGGTTATACACATTGTTCATACCTTCCAACTGTGCACGGGTGTAATTAAATATTTCGTTGCCTGATGTAAAAGTAAATACGGTGTTTAATTAAAATCTATTGAAGGAAAATTTATTGTAAAATGACCCGTAATTATCCGGGTTAGGGTTTCCCAAAATCTTTCTGTCTTTTTCATCAATTACCTTGTCGCCATTCAAATCGCTAAATCTTATATCACCACCTTTAAACGCCACTAAAGTACCATCGGCTTTTCTAATGGATAAACCTTCGGTAGCAGCTACCGCATCCGACACAAACACACCGTTGGCCTGGTGCCCGTAAAATTCGTTGGGTGCGGTGTTAACCTTTGTCAAATAAGTGGCGCCGCCAAATGAAGTAATAATTTCACTGTTGGGTAATTTGGTAACCGTAGAATTGTATTTACCCAAATTAAACCCCGCATCCCAGGTAAAATTCTTTTTATTAATAATTCTTGTTGTTACCGATAACTCCAGGCCGGTTGTTTTTAAACCCCCGCTATTGGTTGCCACAAAATCGAAACCACTGGCTGTGGGCGCCTGCTCGTAGGTGATCAACTGATCTGTTTTATTTTTAAACACATCCAGGCTTAACTGTACCCTTTCATTTAAGAATGCCAGGTCCAGGCCGGCATTTATTTTTGTTACCTGCTCCCACTGCAATTGATCATTACCAATTCCGCTGCGTACCAAACCCTGCATACCCAGGAGGTTTTGAGATTTATAGGTTTGCCGGGCCGTATAATTTCCAATATCATCATTGCCCGATAAACCATAAGAACCCCGCAGTTTGAATAAATCAATTTTGCTATCCGCCATAAATTTTTCAGAAGAAACAAGCCAGGCGGCAGCTATGGAAGGAAGCACCGAAAAAACCGTTGAGTTCAATTCAATACCATTTGAAATATTTTTTCCAAAACGGCTGGAAGCATCCGCAGCCAGGTTGGCTGATAAAAAATATTTATCTGCGAAAGAATAATCCATATTAAAATACGTGTTCAACCATTTTGACTCCCCGATACCGCCACCGATCTTTCTTAAACCATTCGCTCCATTACCCACACTCACCAGTTCATCAATGGCCGAGTTGTAACCTAATCCAAAATCCTGTTCGGTTTTATCTTTCAAGTACCTTACCCCCGCCCTTGCGGAAAAAGTGTGGGCCTTATTGAAAATTTTCGAGTAAGTTAACCGGGCGTCATCATACAAAGAAAAAAGAGAAGTAACCTGTGTGCCCAACCTGCTAAAAGCTATCGCGGTGTTAAGCGAATCGGGTGTTACACCTTTGCGGGGTATAAAAAAATTTTCACGGACTTTATTGTAAACAATGCCGATCGTATTGGAGAAAACCAGGCTTTTGGAAATCTCATAATTAAAACCAATGGAACCAAAAAAACGATACGCCTTATTTAATCCCTGTCCCAAATCGGTAATAGCTAAAGGGTTGCCTACATTTAAAGTATCCCGGTCTGCCAGTGTTGGAGATTGCACACCTGATGCGGACACATCGTTGGTACGCAAAAAAGGGGCTTTAACCAGGGCCAAAAATAAGGGATTGGTTTTGGGTGAATTTCCCTGGTCCCTTAAATTTTGTTCGAGAAAAGTAAAACTTAAATTGGTGGTTGCCGTCATGCGGTGACTTAGGTTAAGATCGCCGTTAAAACGCATGTTGTATTTTGAGAGCCCGGTGTTTTTAACAATCCCGTCATTATTTAAAAAGCCTAAAGAAATAGCGTATTTGGCGATATTATCCCCACCCGTAACTTTTAAATAAATATTCTTGCTGTAAGATTTTTTCATAACCAGGCCCTGCCAGTCGGTTTGATTATGATAAGCATGATAAGCCGGGTTGGATTGATCATCATTCATGTAAGGTTCATTCTGAATTTGCGCATCGCTCAATCCCTTTGTTTTTAAAATATCAGAAAGATAAACCCTGAAATCAGTGGCATTCATTACAGGTAAATTTTGGGGTACGGCATTAAACCCGCCATAAGATGCGAAATCTATTTTTGTTCCCAATTCCTTAGCTCTTATGGTTGTAATGATGATCGCCCCATTTCCACCTTTTGTACCATACAGAGAAGAAGCATCTTTCAGCACGGAAATATTATCTATGTCCCTTTCATCAATGGTAGATAAAGGATTGGTGTAATTATTGGAAATGATAGATCCACCAATATTGTTGTTGTTAAAAATAACGCCATCGACAATTATTAAAGGCTGGTTGGTGGCATACAAAGAATTGATGCCCCTTAAAAAAAGAGCGGCGCCAATATTTTGCGTACCGCTGCGGCGGATCACATTTAAGCCGGAAACCTTTCCCTGCAAATACGAATCAGGTGTTTCATTGGTCCTGTCCCATCCATCATTTACCTGCACGCTGCCTACCGCATAAGGTGTAAGTGTTTTTGTAACCCGCCCGGTGGGTAAAACCACTTCATCGGTTGAATTAGAAAAGCCATCTGCATACATAACGATCTTTAATGTATTCAAACCCCTAACCGCTACTTCTTTTGATTGATACCCGTCCCCTTCCACTAAAAGAAGGCCTGCATTGCGTGGAAGGGTAATGGAAAAATTACCCAAACTATCCGTGATGGAGGCAGCAAGAATTTTATAGGTCAACCTGATGCCCCGAATGGGCCTGCCGGTAGATGCATTAACAACGGCGCCGTGAACCTTGAAATTATTTTCGGTTGCAGTGGAAGGCGATTGTTGCGCATTCACAAAAATGCAGGAAACAATCGCAACGGACAGCGTAAATATTTTGAATATATGCATGATAATAAAATAATAAACTTTGATAAAGAATTAAAAAATTTTAAGGTACCGGTACTAATCGTATATAATCCAACATGAAAGGCCCGGTAGTAATTGCTGTTAATCTCCAGTCAATATTTCCAACTCTTGTAATGGTGATATCGCCCAAATATTTTTCATCGTAAGCGCCTGCCGCTGTAAACAAAGGCACAGCATGTGTTAAAGATCCCTGTACCGCAGCTAAACCGGTATGCCATGCAACAATCGTTTGGTTGAATGCCGCAGCTTGAAAATCATTCGTCGCTTTTGCATACACCTGGTATTTCATGGACGGCATTTCGAATAAGCTATAATAAGAATAAAATGCGGTTACACCATGGCCACTAATTAATATATCGGAAAAATTTAGCCCGGTAACAGGGTTCAACCGTACCCGGTAATTGGTATTTGCCCTTCTATCATTATTTAAAAAACCGAATGGGTTTTCACCTTGAATAGTGACAGGCAAAAATTTATTTTTTGTGGGCACATCCAGCCTGCTCATTACATATACCTGCCCGTTGCTCATCTTTTTTATATCAACAATAAAGGCATTATTAACCGTCATGCTTATACCTGATTTTGAAACCAGGTTTTGAGGTATTGCAAAGGGGGTTTGCCAGGTAGTATCATAAGCAAGGTCTTTTATCACATTTAATTTTGTATAAAAATCAGTAAGCGATGTGGAGGTGGTAGCAAAATAATTTTTTAAAGAATCGGACTCTACGGTGAAATTGGCATCCTGCATTACAAAATAGGTGTATTGCTTATCTTCCTTATTTAAATCATACACCCTGTCGGTAAAAATATTTCTTTTAACTACACCGGTGCCGGGGCGATAAACAGGCAATCCGGTAACTGCACTTATGCTGTCGATAATCGCTTTTGAAGGATCGAAACCATCATAATTCAATGATACCAAATAAGCATTTTGCGCATATTGCCCGGTAGTTGAATTTATAAACTCCCAAATATTTTGCAAAGGCGGTACCATGGCGTTAATGGTATGCAACACGCCATTACTTACATATTTATCGATAGCGCCTAAGCCAGCTTCATCAAATTTCAACGAACTAAAATTGTTGTATTTACCGCCAAGCATTTGAATACGGACCGGCGCCGCTACATCTTTCGTAAAATATTGCTGATTGGAAATATGATTTAAAATAAAAGCCCGCAGCTTGGTTTTATCCGCTACTGTGGCGGGATCAATTGTTTGCAGTGCCGCATTGGTGGGCGCCCATACAGTAAAAGTTTTTGAAGCTTGTAATGTTGAGTCTAAACCGGCAAGGCCTGCATATTCCCTGAACTTACTCAAATCGGGGTTTGCTGAAACCGCCTGCAACAAATTTTGCGTGAGGTCCTGTTGAACAACAGCAGTATGATCATCCCATTTTTTACATCCTGCCATTACAAGCGTAAAAAACAAAACAATCCCGGCTATATTTATCTTATTATACATCTCTTGAAATTTTAATGCTACTATTGACTTTTTTTTAGAAATACTGCAATGTACCATCCACGTTAAATCTTGGTAAGTATTGATTTTGATTGATAGGAATAAAATGGATCATATCCAAATAGTTAATTGGTTGCCCCGTGCCGGATGCCGGCAATGACAATAACTTTATTTTATGCTGGTCGGTAGTGGTTACATCTATTACCCCTAAAAATTTGCCGGTCATGAACTGGGTAGTACTGGGTGAATATTTTTTCCATCCCAAAGCCTCTAATTCCCCATCCGATAAATTAGGGCGCTGTTCTGTAAAATTAAATGGCCTTGATAAATCAACTCCATCATAAGATACCTGTACCGGCATATTAGATCCCCCGGGTAAGCCTACCGTACCGGAAGATTTGGATGCCCTGTAGCACACCCACACTTTATATCTTCCCTTTATAATAATGGGTGTTGTAAATTCTATCCAGTTATGCCGGGATGTAGTACCCATGGGCAAGCTTAAAAAATCGCCCCAATAAACATTGATGGAAGTAGAGGTGGTAAAGGCATAATCGATATTATTTAACGGATTGTTGTAGGTAATCCCTTTAATGGCGCCATAAGCGAAACTGAAATTTCCCCTTCTAAATACGGCAGGTAATTTTCTTACTTCCGGAAAATCCGCAACATCCCAATACACTGCTGTTGGCTGACGGACCTTTGGGGCAAAATGTGCCAGCGCTGTATGCAACACGCCTGTTGTAGCAGACAGATCACTTGTTGAACGTTCCAACTCTACTCCTTTTTCAAGTATCCCGTTGAAGGTCAATTCGTTGATTAAAACGCGTACATCGTCTAATTTTGACGCCAATACTTCTAATGGCGCTAATGTATTGTGAGAGCTGGCTGAAACTATATCGGCCAGGTACCTTGCATCCGGAATGATGTGGTATTTTACATAAATATTTAAACTATCCAGCGGATTTAAAGGATTGCCTGTGTTGGAATATTTTGTTCTTAACGCCGTATAGCTTGACATCCCCGAATCTTGCAAAGCCTGGTTGGTTTCCGCTAAGACCGTGTACCATTTTCTTAACTTGGGGTCCGTGTTGTTGATGGTATTAATAATATCATAATAACCGGTGGCAACCAGGGCTTGTTTAAAAATTGAAAACCTTGGGTCGGCGTTAATTAATTCAGCTACGGTTTTGGAGGCTGGTATCAATACCTTGTCTATTTGGTGGATCAAGCCATTACCTGTTTTAATGTTACCTGCTGTAATAACACCCTGCCTGTTTACCAAAATAGAAGAAATACCGGTTTTATTTACAACACTGGTTACAAGGAATTGCCCGTACATTGTTATGGTAGGCAATTTGCCATCCTTAAATGTGGATGTGGCCAATGTATCTTCCAGTAAATGAAATTTTACAATGTTCTGGGCTTCGGCCTGCGTTAAGGAACCCAATGTTTTATTTACTTCAGTTAAATAAATACCAACAGCGCTGTCTGTAGGTACAAACATGGTATATGACCCATAAGCATTCAGAAATCCCGCATAACCCGATTTGTCAACTATAGCGGTAATAGATGAATATTTAGCGGGATTAGCCTTCAGGTATCCATAAATATTAAGATCGGTAGTAGTGCTTTGTACATACGATATTTTTTTACAACTTCCGATGTAAAAAATCATTAGCAGCCCAACTACCGCCGAAACCAGAATGCCTAAATATTTTTTCATACGCTTCAGTATTATTTTTAAAAAAGTTTATTTATAAAAAGGATTTTGCACAAGGGATTTATTGGTAGTTAATTCATAGGCCAAAATGGGCAGATAATGACAATTCTTATCCTTGAATTTGGCGATGGCCGATTGCTGACGGTTTGGTGGTACCGTGCCGGCAACTATATCAAGCAACAGATCCAAACGCTGGTAATTATTTCTACGGGCATTTCTTAAAAGGTCAAACCAACGCTTACCTTCAAATGCGAATTCCCTTGCCCTTTCTTTTAAAACGTAATCCGTTATCGCCACCTTATCAGTTGTGGCAGGGTTAGCAGCCGTACTTGCCAAAGCCCTTGCCCTGTCCCTGATAACCTTAATAATATCCAGCGCATCCTGGCCATTTCCCAACTGGTTTTGCGCTTCGGCCTTCATTAATAAAATATCGGCGTACCTGTAAATGATCCAGTGTGCATACGATTCTTCCTGGGCACGGGTTCCACTACCAGCGCCAGAATTATTTAAACCGATATATTTCCATATAACCTGATCGGAAGATCTTACTGCGGCGCCATCGGCCCTTATATCAAAATTTAAAGGATTTGTAAAATCTACCGTATATATTTCATCCATTACAATGGAGCTTGCCAAAAATCTTCGTCCACTGGTATTAAACATTCCATAAAATGGATTCAGTTTTTGCTGGTCAAACTGCAATTCAAAAATGCTTTCGTTACTGTTGCCGTTTACATATAAGGTTTGGTACCAAATGTTAGCGTCGTTCCCACTTATTAAACCATAAGAATTCGTGTTGATTATTTTATTACAGGCTGCTACGCACTCCGCGTATTTTTCCTGCCACAAATACACATCCGCCTGAATAGCATTGATGGTTGCTTTTGTAATCCGCCCTTTATTGGATGCCCGGTCGCCATAATCTTTAACCGCAAATGGTTCCGCTTCGCCCAGGTCTTTTAAAACCTGTGCCAATACTTCGGATTGAGGGCTTTTAGGTATGGCCACAATATCCTTATCACTTGTAGTGGCTTTAATTTTTAAAGGCACTTCATCAAAAGTGCGCACAAGGTAAAAATACATAAGGGCCCTGATGGTTTTCGCCTCCGCAACCGCTATATCCAAAGCCGCCTGTGAAAATGTTTGATCTACCGCCAATACACCGGGCGCAAGGTCTATTACGGTATTGCAATAATTGATCGTTTCGTAAAGGCCACGCCAGTTTGCGATTGAATTAGTGGGCAGCATATTTACGTTGATCACATCAATCTGCTCTGCCGTGGTTGCAAGGGTACTGGTAATCATATCAGCCCTTAATTCCCCCCACAGAAAAAATGATTCGGCAGCGTTTCTCGATCCGGTATTGGAGCCGGTAAGCGATGCATAGCACCCGGTAACGGCAGCCCGTACCTGCTCTTTTGTATTCCAGTATTCCGCTCTGGTCAGTCCATCTAGCGGTTGCAGGTCAAGCCATTTCTTACAGGATAAAAATGGCATCAGCAATATCAACATGAATAATTTCAAAACTGTATTTCCAAACATTTTATTTCTTTTAAATTATTTTAAAAACTAGCTGTTATTCCAATGGTAATCGTTTTTACAGGAGGGGTGTATGAGAAGTCGACAGCCACCCTGAAAGGATCACTTCCCCTAACGGTTGCTTCCGGGTCCTGCCCGGTATAATTTGTCCAGGTAAATAAATTTTCTACGGAAATAAAACCACTCAGGTTTTTAATTTTAAGTTTTTGCACTAACTTTTTAGCGGCGGTATAACGTATGGTTGCTGTCCTGAAACGCAGGAATGAAGCATCTTCCACATACCGGTCGCTACCGAGCCAATTGTAACCGGTACGGTACAATGCCCTTGGTATATCAGTAACATCCCCTTCTTTTTTCCATCTTCTTAACGTGGCAGCGCTTTGATTATCGAAGCCATACATATTGGAGGTATTAATACTGGTTCCATTTACTAAATCAACCTTATACCTGTAATTAAAAAACGCGGTAAACTTCCAGGAGCTTCTAAAAGAAACAGAGGTACCAAAGCCCCCGGTATATTTGGGAATGCTATTACCCAAATAAACAATATCCTGGTAATTGATATTCCCATCATGGTTTATATCTTCATACATGGCATCGCCCGGTTGAAAGGTGTAACCAATACTTGGATAATTGAATTTCATATAGATAGTTTGTCCTGTAGGGCCCACTATATTTTTTGCGTCCACATCCGTTGCAATAGTTGATGGCAAATCTTTGTAAACCCCCTTGTATTTGAATCCATAAAAAGAACCAAAAGGATTATTTACCTGCATAAAGGTTTTATATTCCCCGTTCCTGGTAATATCACCTTTATCCCGTGGGTACAGATCAGATATTTCCCGTATCATGTTAATGTTCCGGGCGATGTTAAAATTAAAGTCCACCTGCCAGTTGGCGCTTTTATATGGTGTAACCCCAAGGCCCAGTTCAAATCCCTGGTTATCCATCGTGCCCACATTCATATCCACACTGTTATACCCGTTGATGGAGGAAATTTGCAGGCCGGGGAAGAACATTCTTTTTGTACGGTTTACATAAAATTCCGCATCTACAGTAATCTTGCGTTTAAACATACTTAAGTTAATACCTGCATTTTGGCCAACAATTGTTTCCCATTTTAAATTAGATAATTCCATATTTCCAGGATAAACACCCGCCTGCCCCAAATAAGTCCAGGAAAAAGTATTGTACGTATTGATATAGCTGTAATCCCTGCGGGGAGCGTTGCCCGATTGACCGTAACTCGCCCTGAAACTAAGGTCATCAATACTTTTTTCAAAACGTTTCAGGAATTTTTCCCCGGAAATTCTCCAGCGCAGGGATGCGGATGGGAATAATCCATAACGGTTTTCGGGCCCAAACCTTGAGTTGCCATCTCCACGTATGCCTGCATTAAAAAAATATTTGTCATTAAAGCCATACTGCGAACTAACCAATAATCCAATACTACGGGTTTGCCCGGTAAAAGCGCCTAATCTTGTTTGGTCGTTTTGCGTACGTGATGGCGATGAAGGGTCTTGTAAAACAGAAGATGCGGTATTTGATGTAAGTACCTCCTGCGTTACATATTTATTATCAAAAGTATTTAATGAAATTATACTTTGAAGTTCATGTTTTGGATTTTTAAAAACGGGTGTATGGATCAGGCTGGTTTTTGATGTTACATTAAATACATCTAAATCACCATCGGAAGCACGGTTAACGGATGATTCCGTCCATGGCCTTCCGGTAGCCGTTTGAGGTAAAAAGCTGTTGCTTTTAGTATTACTGATGTCAAACTGTACATCAAAAGTGGCTATTAATACTTTTTTTAAAATTTCGTACTCAAGGTTAAAATGTGGTGTTATTCTTTGATTGATTATATTATTTTTTGCATCATTAGCCATGGCCACAGGGTTAATAGTGCCAAAAACATTGCCATTGCTGGCTACCCCTGTATATTGGCCCTGAATATTAATTGCCGGTGAAAAATAATTTCCAGACAAGTTACCAAATTCATCATATTCGTAAATACTCATATTGGGCATTTTACGATAAGCGATATCACGCAAATTCAACGCGAAGTTTCTATTGTTATCCGTGTTGGAATACGATAGATCAGATCTAAAGCGGATGCGTTCAGAAACAATATAATCCAAATTAATACGGGCGCTGATACGCTTTAAATAAGTTCCGATAGTGGTACCTGTTTGATTCAGGTAACCAAGCGATGCGTAATACCTCGCCTTTTCGCCACCACCCGTCATTGATACGTTATGATCCTGGGTAACCCCTATTTGTGTTATCGCTTTTATCCAATCGGTATTTTTACTATAATTATTATACCAGTAAGGGTCGTTGGGATCGTATTGAAATTCTTTTACGAATTGTGTATTTAATGGGGTACCGGTGGCATTCATAAATGCTTCGGGTATCAATGTAGAATATTGGTCGCCTGTAAGCATTGGAATTGCACCCGGCTGCCTGGTAACAGAAGTTTTATTAAAGTAGGTAAATGAAGGCTTACCAACCACCCCCCTTTTTGTAGTAATAACCACTACCCCGCTTGCCGCCCTTGACCCCCAAATGGCTGTTGCGGCGGCATCTTTCAGTATGGTAATGTCCCTTATATCGGTAGGCGCTATATTCAATAGGCTTGCATAACCCAATTCATCAGCAGCGCCAAAATTAAAATCGGAAGGCACGGAGGTTTCAAAGGGCATCCCATCCACAACAATCAGGGGGTCGTTAGTTGAATTGATAGAAGAGGTTCCCCTGATACGGATCTGCATTCCTGCCCCGGGATCACCTGAATTGGCGGTGATATCCACACCGGGCAACCTGCCCTGTAATGCCTGGTCAATAGATGCCGCCTGCATTTCTTCCATTTCTTTGGCATTAATATGGGATTGGGCTGTGGTCAATTTTCTTTCCGCAATTTGCAACATTCCGTTATCCACTTTTCTTTGCGATACTATTACCACATCCCCTAAATCCCTGCTGTTACTTTCCAATGTAATATTGAAAGTAGCACGGGTATTGACAGACAAGTCCTGAGAGCGGAAACTAATATGGGTGATGGATAATTTGTTTTTGGTATTGGATATTTTTATTACAAAATTTCCTTCCACATCTGTTTTTACAGCACGTATGGTCCTTCCGTCCGCATCAACCTCCGCTACAGTTACCCGATCAATAGGCTTTTTATTGTCACCTGTAATTTTACCCTGTACAGTGGTTGTTTGTGCCAATACCACATTTGCAAACAGTACCGCAAACAACAGGCAGCTTATTTTTGTAATTAATACTTTCATTATAAATTTATATTTGTACCCCTATCCCCTAAAGGGGAACCGGGCTTTTTAAATTCAATTTATCTTTTACCCCTATCCCCTAAAGGGGGACAAGTATTTATTTAATATTTCAGATAATTATTTACAAGATGTATTACCGTCCGGTTAGATAAATTATCACTTAACGCAGGAACCAATCTTGCTTTACGGCCAAAACCATCCCCCACTTCAAAAACGCCCCCGGGATAAAGTATGGAAAATGTTACCGGGTCGCCTGCCGCATTTCTTAACAAAGAAGGGTAAGAGCCAATATCAATTCCGTTGGCAATTACGGTACGCTTATCCAGGATATGATATTGAATAAATTTCTCCACTAATATTTTATCCGCTGTTAATGTGGGCGCAAAGTTTGGAACAGCCGCTGTTCCAGGCAATAACCCTGCGGTAATGGCCGCTGTCATCGCTGCTTTGTTGGGCACAAAAAAAGTGTAAAACGAGCCTGGGGCAATACCTGTTATCTCGTTTGTTATTGCATTGAATGCCGTTGAATTTCTCAAATAATTCCAGAAATAATTAAACTCCGAAGTAACGGGCGTGCCTAATGCTGAAAGGTTATTGCCAATAAGCTGATAAGGGAAATACATCAAATCATTTATATAGGCAACCTGGCCATTCAATACTTTTTTTACGCTATCTATGGTGATGGGTGCATTGCGCTGGATGGAGCCGGCTGTAAATACCCCGTTACCATCATACTTTATTAATTCCCCTCCAAATGTGCCAATAATCCCCTTAAATCCTGCGGTACCCAAATTCGCCAATTCATTGTTGGGTGTTTCAACAACGCATGAATTCAACATACGCAACAGGTTGATCCTGTTGCTATCGTTTACAGAAATAGCGCCTCCAACGGGATTGACAAATTGCCACGAATTGGCGCCGGAATTATAGCTAAACCCTTTTGCCGCCAACACGGCATCCGACATCATAAACACTGTATATTTTACACCCGGGTTGGAGATAATGCCTTTCAATTCCACATCCAACAACCTAGTCATCATACTATAGCGGGGGTCTAAATAAGGTTTTCCATAAACGGTCGCAAATACATTGGGCTCATTTACTTTTTTGGCGCCATAGAAAACCCCGTTACTTAAAATTTTCCTGTCCACTATATCGGTGGTGGCATTCATTTTGGCAGCCTCGCCCAGGAAATTATAAGTACTGCTGAATTTAGTTGGCCAAACTGTTGATTGCCATAAATGGGCGTTTAACAAATCGGCGATAATTGGTAATGGTAAAGAATTTAAGGTTGGGTATTGTTGCAATACAACTGTATTAATATATTTATTTAACGAATCGTTGGTGGGTGCAAACATTGTCCATCCGTCCCTTTGCCCATCGTTATCCTGAAGTTTAAAATAATTTTCATTATTGGGGGAGAATGCCAGCAAATTGGAATAAACTTTCGCTGAAACATCTTCACTTCCACCTTTTAAAACCTGGTATTTTCGGGTGGCATCCAAATTTTTCACAAACAATACCATAAACCTTTCCAAAATACTCCTGAACAGGCTATACTCCGGTTTATTGCGCAAATACTGATCAATGCTATTGGCCGGCGTAACTACTTTATCAATTATGTGGATGATGCCATTTTCCGCAACTATGTCTTTTTGTGTAACCCTGGCATTGGCTACATTAAAACCAGCGAAAGTGGAACCAGGATAAAAATAAGTATAGTCGGCCTGGGACAAACCTTTACCCGCTAAAAATTCACTGGTGAAATAAGGAATGTATTTGTTGTTGTTATCAGCGGGTACAAAATAACTGTTGGTTGTGCCCAGGTTGTTCCTGTTGGAAGCGATGGCTTTAAAAGCCTGTCCCGTGCTGGAAGTGTCATTATAAAAACCCGTGTAATAGGCGGTTCGCCTTTTAAAAGCGATATCCGGCACCCATCCCAATGTAGATTGGTAATCATCTATCCTGCTTTTTTCAAAACCATTATATACCAGCAGGTATTGCACTACCATTTGAGCGGTTGTGGAATCTACGGCCGCAACCGTATTAAATCCACGGCCTTTGATAAAACCGGCAAATTCCCTATCGGTGGTAAATGCGGAATCGGTGGGAGCGAACATTGTCCAGTATCCGGCGTTGCTAAGCGTTGTTTTATAACCTGCCTTATCTACCAGCGATAAAAAATTTACAAAATTCCCTTTTGCCGCAAGTTGCTGGTAAATGGGTGGCTCAAGTGAAGCAGGGCGGGCATAATTATCATCAAATGCTTTTTTACTGCAATTCACAAGTACAACCGTTAGCGTTAAAAGGAGAAGCAGCCCCTGGATAAATTTATTCATGAAAATAATTAATTGCAGTTTTAAAAATTTCGGGTGTTATGATACGCAAGTACTGCCCGCCCCCGGGTTAAAAATAACACACCAATTTGGTCATCAAATTTTAATGAAAATTATTCCTGTATATCATTGCGAACAGGTATGTAAGTCCTAGTGGGAATTGAAAATTTGCTTAAAATATAAGCTGCATTAAAAGTAATAATCACGAAGAGGGTGGGGTAATAATTTTTAACAAGCATTACAATTAAGTTTTGGTTTGGTTTAGCAGTTTTAACTTCTCAGCAATCAATTTATACTCCGGTCAAATATTCAGGTATAACTCCAATTTCGATATAAAAGTATAATATAAAAAATAATTACTATCCTGTGCCATCCTGAAATTGAGGCAATAGGCGCTAATTATTTACGCAATCGTTCCCATGAACTTTAAAAATGCATTTACAAAGAGCTGTTAAGAGGTATTCGTAATGTTGGAGCTCCTTACTTCCCGCAAACTGAAATACATTTATTTATTTTTATGTACCCGGTCCCGATAACTATCAAAGATTTTACAGTCACTATTTATTTTAGTCCCTGATTGATAATTAAAAATGTTTGTAAATGCTAAGAAGCTGTTTAAATTTAATAATATTAATTTTATAGGATTAGGTGTTTTATTCGCAAACGTGCTACAGATATGATTTTGGTCTGTGAGTTATGGTATGAGTTAAAATCAGTAACTGCATAAGCCGCCTCTTTTGGTTCGGTACCGACGTAGTCGGGATTCAAAAAATGCGAAGC
>JANOTW010000232.1:0-3230 GCA_031416575.1 Ferruginibacter sp. | reverse complement strand
AAATCGGGATGTTCCAAAAGGGGAGGTCTTCTACCAGTTCATAAAATGCGCCTAATGAATTGCTCAGTATAACGCAATTAAAGTTCCCCAATGGTATTCAGTACACGAGTGCGACGCAACGATGATGCCATGAAATACTTCTGCTTGGACAACAAAAAAAAGAATGGTTGTATAGAAGGGCAATGCAACGATGCTCCACATAGCTCCTTAGCCCGGACAAAAAATATGGTTTTATAGAAGTGCGATCCCGATAAGGATCGGGAGAGCCTGCCACCAATGCTTAATCAGGGTGCTTATGCCTGGTCAAAAAATTTAAAAGACATGCATTTTAGTCTATACAGATGATGAAAACTATCCAACTCTTATAATACTGCATTAGGTTGATTTATGCTTTTACATTTACAAGTTTTCCCTCTTGTGCTATTAAATAGCCAACAGGCACAGTGAATTTTTCCAACCCATTTTGGCGTAAAATATTTTTCACCTCCTCAATCGCCAATGGGTTTACCGCTATCAATAAACCTCCGCTTGTTTGCGGATCGGCCAGAATTGCTTTTTGGTAATCAGTTACAAAACCAATTTTATCACCATAGCTATCCCAGTTTCTGTGGGTGCCACCCGGTACGCATTTTTGATCAACATAATTGATGATATCATCCGTTATCAAATGTACATTTTCAAAATTAACTACCGCACTTAATCTACTGCCCTCCGCCATTTCCACCAGGTGCCCCAATAAGCCAAAGCCCGTAACATCCGTCATGGCGCTTACCCCTTTTATTGTACCCAGCGCTTCACCAATTTTATTTAATTGCATCATTTGTTTTGCGGCTACCCCTTTATGTTCTTCCAATAATATTCCTTTTTTTTCGGCGGTGGTTAAAATACCTACGCCCAATGGCTTGGTTAAAAACAACAGATCGCCTTCCCTGGCGAGATTATTTTGTTTTATATTTTCAATTGGCACCAGCCCATTTACCGCTAATCCAAATATGGGTTCCGGCGAATCAATGCTATGGCCACCCGCCAGGGATATGCCGGCTTCCCTACAAATACTCCTGCTTCCTTCAATTACTTTTTGCGCAATGGCCGGGGGCAAAATATTTATCGGCCAGCCTAAAATGGCGATCGCCAAAATGGGTTTTCCCCCCATTGCATATACATCGCTGATAGCATTGGCGGAAGCGATCCTTCCGAATTCAAACGGATCATCCACAATAGGCATGAAAAAATCAGTAGTGGAGATTAACGCTGTTCCGTTTCCGAGATCATACACCGCCGCGTCATCTTTACTATGATTGCCCACAATCAGTTTATCATTGTCGGGAGTGGCGATATTACTGGTTAAAATTTCGTCTAAAATTTTAGGCGCTATTTTACATCCGCATCCTGCGCCATGAGAATATTGGGTAAGTTTTATGCCCGCCAGATCCGTAATTTCCCTAAGGTTGTTTTTCATTTAATTTTTTTTTGTTCTTCTTCTTAATAGTATGCCTGCGTTCGTTTTTAAATCCGCACTAAACCTTACCTCATATCTTTTTTCACCATCCATTATTACCAGTAAGCCGGTGTTGGGTGGTATGCCGCCCAAATTTTCGGCATACATCACCATTGATAAGGAATCCGGCATTCCTTTATCCATATAAATTGTTTTGCTGTTGGCCTTTGTTGAAAGGCCCTGTTTGGCGAAAATGATCTGTCCATTCATTATAACGCTTACGGTATCGCCATCTACATCTCCATTGTCATACAAGGTTAGCACCAAACTATCAGATTCAAAAAAAACGAATTGCTCCTTGTTCATTTTCCTTTCGGAAACATTTGCGGCTGGCACCGAAACTATGGTGGCGGCTACTTCAACGGGAAGTGCTTTTTTCTGATCAGGCTGTGTAATTGCAACTGTAGTACTTCTGCTTTCTGATTTAACAGGATCTTTTATTGCGGTAACCGGGGCGGTTTTATTATTTACTACAGGTGCTGTAATTGTTGTAAGCTTTTCATTAGTGGCGGGCTGCTTATCAATTTCAGCGGAGGGTTTATTTTCCTTTTTTGCGGATTCATTTACTGCAATCTTTACACTTGTTTTATTCCCAGGCAAAGGATCAGCAGTTTTTGCAGGCTTACCAACAGCAGATTTTTCGACCGGCTCCCCCGATGGTTTAATCACTTTATTGGCTGGTTTATTTTCAACCACCAAATCTGTTTTTTTATCCGTTATTGTAGCAGCAATTTCTTTAGGCTTATCAGCATCTGCAGATTGGGAAGGTACCGCTACCGGTAATTTAATTTCAGTTGTTGGTTTTTCATTTATTGCAATATCGGTTTCCCGTTTCTTTTCTGCTTTCACAAAAGAAAGATCCTTATCCAGTTTCAACTCCATCAGTTTTTTAAATAATGCCAACGGCCTATAATTAATTGCCCGCTGTAATTGCAAGCTACCCGTAAGCGAACTGTATTCCTTTGTTCGGTTAGTACGCCATTTACCAGTCAACTGCATTGCTGTATCATTCACCGAAAGCGTTACGATACTTTGTTGCCTTACTTTCCTGGGTGGGGGTGCACTGTAGTCATGCGAAATCAATTCTACATCTTCAATGATTATTACATCTTCATTTCTTTTTATTTTTATTCTTTTTACCCCTATTTCTTTTTTGCCATCAATATCAAACAAGGTGTAAGAGTACCCGCTTAGTTTTCCATTTTCTTCGCTGATAGCAATTTCATAAGGTAAGTTTTTCCGGGTGGTATCATTATACAATGATCCTTTCCATAAACCAGTTATATCCTTGTGTGGGGATGAGGAGGGCTGTGCAAATAGATAAATCGGGAATAAAAATAAAATGGATAATATTTTATTAAGCAGTTGCCTTTTCATTGATCAGTTTATTAGTGACAGACTTTACATCAACGCCCGGGCAGGTTATTTTATTTAACAATGCCGGTAAATTTTCCCTGTTCAGCAATCCTTTTCCATACCATTTATCGTAATACTTCAATAAAACCCGGAAGCATTCTTTGTGATTATTTTCCAATAAATAATTGATAGCTGTTTTTGTTTCCAGGCCACCCAACCTTTTTTGAATTCGTATGATGGCATTGACAAGATTTTCCTTTTCGAATTTTCCATATTCTTTCGTGAGATAACCCAGGCGTTCTTCAAAAGGGATATCAATAAAACTAACGGGGCTGTTTCGCATGGTATTCCATAACTCATTCGGGATGTTTAAAAG
>JANOTW010000231.1:0-5788 GCA_031416575.1 Ferruginibacter sp. | reverse complement strand
ATACCATTGGGCTCCCGATGCATCGGGATTAAATTAATTCCTGAGCGTATATTATATGGTTATTGCGCAAAATAAATGTCACTAATTTATCCCTTGTGCAGTATAAATGGTATTTAATGCAAAGCTGATTGCAATATTGGTAGTAGATGGGCTTTAGGGTTTATATGATATTCCTTAACTCATTAAAGTTTTCAACGATCATATCTGCTTTTGAGATATCAGGCGGGTCATCACCCCAACCCTCTCTTTTCAACCATATGGTTTTGCAACCAGCCATCTTACCGGGAGCTATATCCTTACTGTAAGAATCGCCGATTACCATGCATTCTTCAGGTTGAAATTTCAGGCTTGCAACACCTAATGAAAAGATAGCCGGGTTTGGTTTGCGAACACCCACTACCGCCGATTCAACAATGTCTTTAAAGTAATGTTTAATGCCAAAGCTTTCCAACACCGTTTGAATATTGCCATAAAAATTACTCACAAGTACCAGCGGGTATTTACTGCCCAGGTAAGCTAACACTTTTGAGGTTTCTGCTATGGTATCCACTGCCACCTGGTTACAATGCACTGCAATTAGTTTTATTAAATCCTGGTGATCCGCGGCAGGCAAAAATACATGCTGCACCAAATATTCAAATTGCTTTTCAATTTTAATTTCGAGTACGGCTAAAAAATCATGATGGGGTTTTACAAGCGGAATAGTAGAAAGGGAATATTCACCAAATATATAAGCATCCCGAAAAGCCTGTTTCGATACGGGAACATTATTTACGCAATACGCATTCCACAATACTTCTCCCCAATGATTACCGTTTGTATCTATCGTTCCACCATAGTCTAATAAAATGCCTTTGATCATTTTAAAAATGTTGAAGTGTTATAATTGTAAGCATGAAGATTTACTTTAGGGAAATCACTGCTGTCAATTTAAAATTTTGTATTGATTTTCATTAGCAAAAGTCCCAGTAAAATCCAGAACAGCTCGCGGATGCGTGTTACCAAACCAATAAATATCCCTGTGCTCCCACTCATGCCCAAACTTCTAAGCGCCAGTACAAAACCACCTTCTCTTGTGCCCAGTTGCATGGGTGAAAAAAACAAGAGGTTAGCAAACAAAGATGATCCGGCACTGATGATGATGGAATCAAACAGACTGATGTTTGCATGAATAGCTAACCCTACAAAATAGATTTCAAGACATCCTGCTACCCTGGCAATAAACTCCAGTGCCAGTGAGATGTAAAAAGTGGGTTTGCGTTTTGTAAATAATTCTATGATATGGTTATCTATTTCATTTAGGTCCTTCAGCCGTTTTTCCATAAAAACAGCGATGCGTCTTTTGAGAAAGGGTAATTTACCGATAGCGGTGAATGTGATTACCAGCAACCCTTTTTTGTACTTTTTAAACACCCAGTAAGCCATTAAATAAAACATTGCGAACGTAACACAGCAGGCAATTAAAGCATCTTTTCCGGGATTGAGGTATATTAAGATAAGGATGATAGATGCCATCCAAAAAAGGATATGCGAAAAAACATGCATGATGCCATATAGCAGCACCGACGAAGTAGCCTTATTGATACCAAGCTGGTTTTTTAGCTCCATGATCCGGTATGGTTCGCCGCCCAAAGCAACCAATGGTGTAATATAATTGATAGCATACCCGCTTACAGTCAACTTAAGTATGGTTGAAAACCGCACAGATGTATGTGGCATTTCCTTTTCATAAATAATCTCACGTAATGCAAAAGCATTCAATATATAGATGATTAGCCAGCTACCTATGACCGGTAAAAACCAAAAGCCGGTTTGTACAATGTTACCCCATACAACCCCCAATCCAATTTTGTACACCATAAAGCAAAGCGTTAGCAGCCCTGCTATAAAAAAAATGGTATTATACGTTTTACCCTTCATTACAATTATTATATGGACAGGTGTTGTTAACTGTTTTAGTATGAAACAAAATTGGTTTGTTATAACGCATAGCTTAAGCTTTTGATCCAGGCAGTTTAGCTGGTTTTTTGTGCAACCAGTTTTTTATAAAAGTGAGCGCTCACTTTTTCCTGCTGAACAATCATGTAAATAAGAATAGAATTAAGCGCTACGAGATCAAATAAAAAATACAGCCATATCTTATTTATGAACAAACAAAAGAACATGAATATCACCCTTGTATTAAACTGGATGATATTCGTATATTTCATCAATGGCCTGTTCATTTCCCGAAATTCTTCTACAAGCCATTGCGGCAACTGATCGTTAAACCTGCTGCGTACAATTGCCATTAGCTTTTGAAGTTTTGGTGACAACTTTTCCTGCTGCCAGGTATAGTTCCTGTAAAAAGTCAGCATGAGCTTACTGCCAAAATTTTTCTTCCATGATAAGGTCTCCAGTTCGGCACTCAGGTCGCGGCTGTTATCCTGGTCACTTCCGGCTTTTCCTTTAATAAAAAACAAATGAATATTGCGGTAATAGTCTGCCTGCTGCGACTGCAAAATATGCGATAACCCGGAGCCCACCCCGAATACCCATATCCATGCAGGCCAGCCTTCGTTTTGCAAGCGAAGTGTTAGCGCTATAGTAATCACAACAAACCAAAAAGCGCTGGCCAAACCGTCCAGTATTCTTCCCAAACGGCTCCTGGTATTGGTCATTCGGGCAAGTTGTCCATCAGCGCTGTCAAATGAATTGGCCAGCATCAGTAACAACATGCCAATGATATTGATCTTTAAACTTCCGGGATAAAACAACAGGCCTGCAGCCATTCCAATAAAGATGCTGGCAATAGTTACCATATTTGGTGTAATATGAAGGCTGCGAAAAAGCAACGCCCATTGATAACCTATTGGCCTGTAGAAATAAATATCCAATAGTTCTTCCGTATCGGCAGATTTAAGTGTTGATTCAAGTGTTATCGGCTTATTTTCCTCTTGCATCAATATTGTATGTGGTTTTTTTTAAATAATCAGCTTTTTTCTCACAGGCATTGTTGTAAATACTCTGTGCAATAGCTACGGCAGCATCATTGCGGCAGGGTGCAAAACTTGGCCAATCATTTAAATCAATGATGTGCATTCCGCCTTCCGGGGTAATGATAGCATCGCCACCATAGATGTAAACGTTTAGCGCTTTTGCCGCATTTTCACCATATCGCCTTAATTGTAGATTATCAAAATCATAATACAAAGCAGCGCTATTGATAGCCTCATTATTAAACTTACTATGGTTAAAATCGAAAGGATAAAACCAATGGAAAAATCCGCTATCCCTTACACCATAAAATTTTACGAGGTCACCATACAAATGTTTGGATATAACCGCTTCTTCAATACCACGTACAGCATACTCCGCCAGTATTTCATTGCCATCCGCATTATTGCGAACAAACGTTACATCCTCTTTATGTATGGCGTGAAAGTCACCGCGTTTGATCCAGAAATTTTTCCCGCCCAATTCATTAAATACTTCATCGGCAGGCGCATCTGTTGGCACAATGCGGCTCTCGGGATACGGGATATTGCTGTTGGTAATACCCAATGTCATATTAGTACGATAACACTGTTCAATGCCAAATGCCGAATTCATTACAAACCTTCCTTCAACCTCTAATTGCTGTAACATACGGACCGATTCTTTGCTGCGTGCCATGGTGAAAATAAATGATTCATTCACCTTGCCTGCGAGCAGTTCATCCTCTGTATATTCTTTTACACTGCATCCCAGTTTTAATAATTCAGTTCCAACCAATGAAAATATCGCACCATCATTTCCTGTATGGTTTGGCGAAAACTGTAGGCCGCGTTTAATACCTGCAAACTCAATCATGCTTATTATTTATAGTTCCTCTTCTTTTAATTACCCAATGCTGTTTCGCTTAAAAATATTTCCGCTTTTGTTATATCACTTACATGATCAATATCAATGATCTTGGAAAATGGATATGCTTTCAAATGCAACCCTTCCGCTATCATCAGCCGTTGAAAATTTCTCATACGGCTTGAACCACTTTCAATCGCCTTTTTAACAACAGGAAATACCCGGTTTGTTAAACAATAAATACCCCCTGAAATTAAATGGCAATTATCCTGCTTGCCGTCATAAAACCCGGTAATGTTTAATTCATCATCAGTGGCTATATACAAAGGCGTTTCATCATCAATAAATTCAGTAGCAGCCATAAGGCCATCAATATGGTTACTGCCTTTAAACTGTATAATAAAAGCTTCAAATTCTGTTTCATTAAATACAGTATCTACTGTTGTCAGGCATATTTTATCGCTTTCGATAAATGGCAGTATTTCATAAAAACTATGCAATGAACCTGGCGTTGATTTAGTTATCACGTTCAAGGGTACCTGCGTATCAATACTGTTTAAATGCCCGCTTATTTCGGGCGATGACTGATTGATGATAATATGGACCTTAGTGGCATTATTCCTAAGAAAAATATGTATCAGCCTGCTGATTATAGTTAGGTTCTGTAAGGTGACCATTGGTTTTGAAAACTTAAAACCTTCTTCCCTTAACCTTGATCCTTCGCCTGCGGCGATTATAGCAAATTCCATAAGCTCATTTTAAATTCTGTCATCTCTTTTCAGCGCCAAGACAACTTTATTAATTTATTTTTTCTTTTTAGGGATATCAGATCTTAATATTTTATCCCATAGTACACTGCTTACACCAAACCCTTTTGTAGAGTCCTGGTAGTGATGCAGCATGTGGTGTTGCCTGATCCTCTTTAAAACCTCGTTTTTAAAATTATGATGGTGCATGGCATAATGCAACATATCGTAAACCAGGTAACCCAATAAAAACCCCGGAAAAAATGCGAATAAAAATTTCTGTTCGAGTAATAATGAAAACAAAAAATAAAACATTGCGGCCAAAGGGATACTTGCGGATGGGGGCATTACCAATCTTTTTTTATCCCGGGGATAATCGTGGTGTACACCATGAAAAATAAAATGTAATTGTTTACCAAACCCGGAAGTTGGATGGTAATGAAATATAAAGCGGTGTAAAACGTATTCTGTAATGGTCCATATCAAAAGGCCTGTCAAAAAGTAAATGGTGAAACTGATTATGCTTATATCGTAAGTAAATGCCTTGTAACAAAAAAATACTATTACAGGAATATAAATATACAAGGGTACCGTAAAATGTACCTTTGATAAGCTATCGAAAATATTGTTTTTAAACAACTTGATAGACTCCTCGGAATTGGATACATAATTTCTTTTCATAATTGTTAATTATAATTCAGGTTCATCAAATTTTTAATCTTTCCTTTACAATCGAACGGCTGTTAGGTTCAATCCCCGAAATTTCTATGTACTCAATATTGGGTGACCAGAATGACCCCCCGTTAATTTTTATAAATATACTGGTAAGTGTCACAGGTTTTTGTTTAATATTGGTATAAACATAAAAATTTTTATCAGGTCCCAGCTTTAAATACATTTTGTATTTTACATAAGAAACAAAGCTTAACTCGTATTGGTTTTCTGAAAGCTTTTTTGTTTTAAGTCCATAGGCGAATTTTCTTTGAATAAAACTCAGCTCCTCCCGCTGTCCTTTTTCCTGGTACCTGATCCAAAATGCCTGAACCGGGTTTTGCGTGTTTACGATTCCATTTATATAATAAAACGTGAATAATATTTTTTGTCCGGGCTAAGAAGCTATGTGGGGCATCGTTGCATCGCCCTCTTGTACCGCATACCAATGTGGATCTTTAATTGCGTTTTAAATTAACAATTTTACTCCCTTTTGGAACATCCCGATT